>CAIWRI010000143.1 GCA_903915035.1 uncultured Nitrosomonadales bacterium
CAAACGCTTGAGTAAGCTAACAACATGGACACCTGCGGTGTCCGCGCTATTCATCCTTCCCCTTCATTCAGAAACACGAGCCGGAAGGCGACATGTTTCGTGGGAATGCCCTTGCGGCATGAACGGGGAGGATTTCCGCGCCCCTGCTAAAATATTCAGCCCCTTCATGGCACACGCCTGTCAATCGTCATCTTTATTAAAACCGTAACGACTACATTCCTCCTGCCAAATACCTTACACGCGAATTCAAGCTTGCAAGCAATAAGACAATGGTCAATCTTGCCTATTTTTTAATGTGAATAATCATCTGTTTATAAACAAATAACCAAGCCAGGCATGAAGTTTTGTTGCGCCCGGCCCGGCGTAAATCGTTGCATTACTTGGCTTTGTGAACAATTTGAAATTATCCAGACCTTCATCCATCTGCGCGTCTGAAATCACACCTGCAATCCATCAACAACCGGCAATGTTACAATGAAGTCAGTCGCATAACTTCAATAGTGCTGGTGTGCACAGCATCGTTTTTAAGGACACTTTATGGCAGGACTTGAAACTCAATGGTATAAAAACGGCACACTACAGCTGATTTTACTGCCTGCAAGCTGGCTTTTTCGCATACTGATGTCCTTGCGCCGCGCACTGTATCGCAGCCATATACTGAAAAGCTATCGCCTGCCTGTGCCGGTAATCGTGATTGGCAATATCAGCGTCGGAGGTACCGGAAAAACCCCCTTGACACTCGCCATCGCACAACAGTTCATTGAACAAGGATATCACCCGATCATTCTCAGCCGGGGGTTTGGAGGCACAACAGAACAACAACAGGTCAGCTGCAAACACACTGCAGCGGCAGTCGGAGATGAGCCTTTACTAATGGCGCAACGCGGCATATGCCCGGTATGGGTGGGCCGTGATCGCGTAGCCACTGGCTTACTGGCGCTACGTGCGTATCCGCAATGCGATGTACTGCTCTGTGATGACGGTTTGCAACACTACCGCTTAAGGCGCGATGTGGAAATTGTTGTTGTTGACGGTGTGCGCCGCTTTGGCAACACTCATTTACTCCCCGCCGGCCCCTTGCGAGAACCGCTGACACGATTGAGAACAGTGGATGCCATCGTGATTAATGGCGGCAACATAACACTCAGGCAGAACATCAGCGTCACTCAATACGCAATGCAGTTATCCGGCACCCTTTTTTACAATTTAAAACATCCGGAAAAAACTGCCAGCGCCAGTGATTTCAGAGATTTACGCCTGCATGCGGCGGCGGGGATCGGGCATCCACAACGCTTTTTTGATTATTTAACTACCCTGGGTCTGAGCATTACCACTCACGCCTTTCCAGATCATCATTCCTACCTGGCATGCGATTTACAGTTCGATGCGTGCGATATACTAGTCATCACCGAAAAAGATGCGGTAAAATGCACATCATTCGCTGATGATAAATTCTGGGTATTGCGTGTCGATGCCCGGATTGACTCGGCTTTGATTGCTCACCTGATACGGAAGGTTCCCTTACATGGATGCTAAGCTGCTCGATATTCTGGTTTGCCCCTTATGCAAGTCACCGCTCATCTATCACAAGTCCGAACAGGAGCTCATCTGCCGCGCAGACCGGTTAGCATTCAAAATTGCTGACGGCATTCCGGTCATGCTGGCCGATGAAGCGCGCAAGCTCACCCCTGAAGAAGCTGAAAAATTCTAATTACCTGCCATGATCGCGTTTAACGTCGTCATCCCGGCCCGGCATGCGTCCACCCGACTGCCCGGCAAACCATTGCTGCCCATCGCGGGAAAACCGATGGTGGTGCGCGTCGCCGAACAGGCTGCAAAAAGTGGCGCGCAACAAATCTGGATTGCCACAGATCATCACGCCATTGCCAACGTGGTACACGAGCATGGTTTCAAAGTATGTCTCACGCGCGATTCGCATGTCAGCGGTACGGATCGCATCGCAGAAGTCGTCGCGCTGCAAAACTGGCCGGACGAAACCATCGTTGTCAACGTACAAGGAGATGAACCACTAATGCCCCCAGCGCTAATATGGGGCGTGGCACAACATCTGCACGAGCATACGGACTGTGCCATCGCCACGGCATGCCATCCCATTCATGATATTGCGTCCATGCGCAATCCGAATATTGTCAAAAGCGTGCTGGATAAGCAGGGCAATGCACTGTATTTCAGCCGCGCGCCTATTCCCTATCCGCGCGATGCATTCGCAGCGGGAGCCAGCTTACCGCCGGATATGCCCGTGCTGCGTCACATTGGAATTTACGCTTATCGCGCCGGTTTTCTGCGAACTTACGGGCAACTGTCACCGGCACCTGTTGAGCAATACGAATCATTGGAACAATTGCGCGTGCTGTATCATGGTTACAAGATCGGCGTCATTATCACCGGTGAGGCACCACCGGCCGGCGTCGACACTGAAGAGGATTTACAGGCAGCAAGAATAGCGTTTGAAAAACTGTAGTGGTAAGTCGTGAGCTTCACACTCACCACCCTCCACTCACCATCTAATTTAAGGGAGAACAACAATGAGAATAATACTGCTAGGCGCACCAGGTGCAGGTAAAGGCACACAAGCCACTTACATCAAGGAAAAATTCAACATACCGCAAATCTCCACCGGCGATATGCTGCGTGCGGCAGTCAAGGCAGGGACGCCATTGGGTCTGGCTGCAAAAGGCGTCATGGATGCAGGCGGACTGATTTCCGACGACATTATCATCAATCTGGTGAAAGAACGCATCAAGGATGCTGACTGCGCGCAAGGATTCCTGTTTGACGGTTTTCCCCGCACTATCGTGCAGGCACAGGCGATGAAGGATGCGGGCATCCCTCTTGATTTCGTCGTTGAAATCGACGTCGAAGACAGCGAAATCATCAAACGCATGAGCGGACGCCGCGTACATCCTGCTTCAGGCCGAACTTACCATACGATCTATAACCCGCCCAAAATCGCAGGCAAGGATAATGAAACCGGTGAAGATCTGGTGCAACGTCCTGACGATGTGGAAGAGACCGTTATCAAACGCCTGAATGTATACCATGAACAGACCAAACCTTTAGTCGACTATTATCAATCCTGGGCGAAACAGGATGCTGCGGCACCGAAAGTTGTCAAAGTTGCAGGTGTCGGCAATGTGGACGAGATCTGCGCGCAAATCTTCGCCGCACTTCAATGATATCAAGCAAACCGGCCCTTACACTTGAGGATGCCAAACGCATCGCGACCGCGGCAGAAGCGGAAGCGATGCGTAATAACTGGGGAGTGGTGATTGCGGTAGTGGACGATGGAGGTCACCTGCTCTATCTGCAACGCAATCACACCACTCCGTTTGGCAGCGTAGAAACGGCCATCGCAAAAGCTTATGCCGCGATTGCCTTTCAACGCCCCACCAAGGCCTCCGAAGATGCGGTAATGGCAGGCCGCCTGATACATTTAGCCTTACCCGGCGTAATTCCTGCCGAGGGCGGCGTGCCGCTCATCGTAAACGGCACCATGGTCGGCGCATTGGGCATCAGCGGGGTACGTTCACCCCAGGATGGCCAAATCGCCGCAGCCGGTTTAGCCGCACTGACATGATCAGCAATTTACCCGTTATGTCCAAATAAATATTGTCTTGACCATACTATCAACCATTAATGCTGCTATGCTCTTTGCGGTCTAAAAGCCGCAAAAAGACAACGGTTCGCAGGAGAAACAAGTAACAAAAATAGCAATTCGGAAAAAATAGTGGTTAAACTCTTTGAGGGGCTAGTCATGTCGAATGGATTAATTTTTGCGCTGTTGTGTTCGGTAGTTGCAATCTTGTATGGAGTATTTTCGATTAAATGGATTTCAGGTCTGCCAACGGGTAACGACCGAATGCGGGAAATTGCCGCAGCCATTCAGGAAGGGGCATCCGCCTACCTGAATCGTCAATACGCGACCATCGGAATCGTCGGTGCCATGCTTCTGATTGTCATATTGATAGCCCTGGGCTGGCAAACCGCCGTCGGTTTTGCACTCGGTGCAATTCTGTCCGGTCTTACCGGTTATATCGGCATGAACGTTTCGGTACGCGCCAACATACGCACCGCGGAGGCTGCCAATCAGGGACTCAATGCCGCACTCAACGTCGCTTTCAAGGGCGGTGCCATTACCGGCATGCTGGTCGTGGGACTGGGACTGCTGGGTGTGGCGGGTTATTATTCCTTCCTCACGCTGATAATGGGCGCCAGCGCCACTGACGCCACCCATTCGCTGGTGGGTCTGGCTTTCGGCAGCTCGTTGATTTCCATTTTCGCAAGACTGGGCGGTGGCATCTTCACCAAAGGCGCGGATGTTGGCGCAGATCTGGTAGGTAAAGTCGAAGCCGGCATACCTGAAGATGACCCGCGCAATCCGGCTGTGATAGCCGATAACGTCGGCGACAATGTCGGCGACTGTGCCGGCATGGCAGCCGATCTGTTCGAAACCTACGCCGTGACCATCATCGCCACCATGGTACTGGGCGGCCTTGTGATTACCGGTTCTCCCCAGGCGGTGATCTTTCCGCTGGTGCTGGGCGGCGTATCCATCATCGCTTCCATCCTTGGCACCTTCTTCGTCAACACACGCGAAGGGGGCAAAATTATGAACGCGCTGTATCGTGGTCTGATGGTGTCTGCCGGGTTGGCAGTGATCGCATTTTACTTTGTAACCACTTGGATTTTGGGGGATGGGGTAATAATAGCCGGTCAATTGGTATCATCAATGCATATCTATCTGGCTTCCCTGATTGGACTTACACTGACTGCGGCAATGGTGGTAATTACCGAATATTACACCGCCACTGAATACGGCCCCGTTCGCCATATCGCGCAAGCTTCCACCACAGGACACGGCACTAACGTCATCGCAGGTCTGGGTGTATCAATGAAATCCACTGCGGCTCCGGTACTGGCCGTATGTCTGGCTATCTATGGAGCCTACGCTCTGGGCGGCTTATACGGCATTGCCATTGCCGCTACGGCTATGCTGTCCATGGCCGGCATCATCGTAGCGCTTGATGCTTACGGCCCGATCACCGATAACGCGGGCGGCATTGCTGAAATGGCGGGTCTGCCCGAGTCCATCCGCAACATCACCGACCCGCTCGACGCAGTGGGCAATACCACCAAGGCTGTCACAAAGGGCTATGCCATCGGTTCTGCAGGTCTTGCAGCACTGGTGCTGTTCGCCGACTACACACATGCCTTATCCACTAACCATCCCGGCTTGACCTTTGACTTATCCAACCATATGGTGATTATCGGTCTGTTCATCGGCGGCATGGTTCCTTATCTGTTCGGCGCAATGGGCATGGAAGCGGTAGGCCGTGCCGCAGGTGCCGTGGTGGTTGAAGTACGCCGTCAGTTCAAGGAAATTCCCGGCATCATGACAGGAGCCGGCAAACCTGAATACGGAACCTGTGTAGACATGCTGACAAAGGCGGCTATCAAGGAAATGATCATCCCGTCCCTGTTGCCGGTAGCGATTCCTGTCATCGTGGGCCTCACACTGGGCGCACAGGCACTGGGCGGCGTACTGGTAGGCGCCATCATCACCGGTATTTTTGTGGCAATCTCAATGACCACCGGTGGCGGTGCATGGGATAACGCCAAAAAATACATCGAGGAAGGCAACTACGGCGGCAAGGGTTCGGAAGCACACAAGGCATCGGTCACGGGTGACACGGTAGGCGACCCGTACAAAGACACCGCAGGTCCTGCAATCAACCCACTGATCAAGATCATCAATATCGTCGCACTATTGATTGTGCCTCTGCTTTAAAGATTGATTTTTGAGATTTCTGCGAGCCTGCCGGAGTTGCGTAATAAGTCCGACAGGCTACCGCTCAAGTCAGATATTAAGGACGATGATAGCCCTGTGCATTGCTATCATACTGTTGAATATTTGGTTGATTACCGGGATATGAACGCGGCGGCTCCTGGATCAGACTGATACCCACCTTGACTGTGTCACCGGGCTGATATGGCAGTGTCGTTGTTGCCTGTTGCCCCTTATATCGATATGTGACGGTATAGCCCCTGATAACATCGCGATAGTTATCTATATCTCGACAGCGTTGAATTTGCTGACTGCCCTGCTGATTTTGGTTAGCTACACGGTCTCCGACAATTGCGCCCGTTATCGCACCTGCAGCGGTCGCTGCGGTATTACCATGGCCGCCACCGACCTGGCTACCCAACAACGCCCCGGCAATTCCTCCGATCAGTGAGCCTCCTACAGAATGTTCTTGTGGAACATTTTGCACAATTTCAGTCGAACATTCGCGACGAGGCTCATTCACGCGCTCATAAACCGGCACACTGGAAACCACCCGTGCCGTATCAATAATGTCAGCGGCTTCAGCGTTTGCATACAATGCAGTAAGACTAATAAATAACAGTTTTTTATTCACTTTAAAGCTCCTGAAACAGACGTTAATTCAATATAACGTCGCTATGACTGCACAATCAACAAGAGGTTCAAAACTCAGAGTCAACCATACTAATAAACAGCCAAATGATTGAAGTAGTAAAAGAGCATACGGCATCAAAGCCACCGGGCTAATCAAAGCAAACTTATCAGACGTACGGGTAATCAGCGTAACGGCGAACATGTCAAATGAACCAATGCTATTTCAAGGCAGGCATGAATGCTTGAAAAATCCGTTGATGCAAATAAACTTGATGCAACACTCGCCAAATTATTAATATAAGTGTTTGAAAAATATTACCTGTGCTGCACTGGCAAAGTTATCGCTGCGCCAGCTCTGTAGCAGGTACAAGGGGCAAAGTACAGGGTTCATTACATCTTGAAACTTGAATATTGAATATTGTAACTGCATTTAATTTGCACCGCCAGCGTTTGTATCTACACGGACAACGATCGGTGCAACATTCCCGCTTATAATGTTACACCACGCTGTGCAATATAAATTAGTCCTGCCGCGTGGGCGGTATCTCGGACGCATTCGCAGATTGTCCGTGAGGTGGATTCTGATACGCAACACCAAACAGCTGCATTCAGGCATTTTCAACAGAAAACCGGATGTTATTCTGACGTACGAAATCGAATATGACGAAGTCTATGTGGTTGCAGGCCATACAGGCCAGCCGGATGCAGTAAAAACGAGCTTGGGAGTGACATGGCCGATTTTTTGGAGAAAGATAATCCGGATGATGATCGTAACTAAAGTGAGCAGATGAAGAATTCAAGTTTTATTTTAATGATCCAATGAGTGTTTTTTACCCAGCAAGAGATGTCCATCGTACATCTCAATAATTTAAGCTTTAAAGTGCAATAACTATGTCTATTTTACACCGGCAACAATACCTTCTAACATTCACCTTGAGTCTTACCTTGCATTTGGCTTATGCCCAAACCAGCGATGACAGCAATTTTTTTGAAGAATTGCCTATCGTGTTAAGTGCGTCACGCTTATCCCAACCCTTATCAGAAGCACCCAATGCGATGACGGTGATAGATCGAAATATGATCGTTGCCTCCGGTTTTCGAAACATCCCGGATCTATTCAAGCTAGTCCCGGGGATGTATGCCAGTTATTACCAGAGCAGCCAGGCAATCGTCGCCTACCATGGAACAACCGATGAATATGCCAGACGAATGCAAGTCATGATAGACGGGCGTAGCATCTATCTGTCGCCAGCCAATACAGTCGACTGGGCCAACTTACCCATCACCATTGGGGATATTGAACGTATTGAAGTGGTACGAGGCCCGGATGCCGCGTCTTATGGCGCAAACTCTATCCAGGGCGTGATTAATATAATTACCCGTGATGCAGGCTCGCTGGATGGAAAAAGTCTATCTGTCACTCGAGGCGATAAAGGGATTAATGACATTGCCACTCACTTTGGCAAACGCGGTGAAGATTATGATTACCGCATGACCGTGGCTTATACTGCCGATAACGGTTATGACAATCTCAGTACAGTGCCCAATAATCTTCCTCAAAACTCCAGTCAATTACTCAATAACAGCAATGACAGCAATCAGGCACGCTTACTCAACTATAAAGGCTCTTACCATCCAGAAGGGGCAGATCGTTATGACATCGGCTTTGGTTTTAATCACGATATTCTAGGTGTCGGCTTTAACGATAAAAATCCCAGCCTAGCCTCCCCTTTCAAGACGAACGGCGATACCATGCACGACCTGATCAGTAACGGCAGCTTTATTGCGCTGGGTTGGGTACGCGCGCTCGATAATGCAGATGAGCTGAGTTTACGTTATTCACATACGCGTTTGGATCAAAGCGAAACGCTCTCGGTTTATCTGGGCGGCGTACTCTTCCCTAATCCACGGGCCCCCCTGCCGGTCGTGCAATCGACACAAACCAATCGGGATGATATTGAATTACAACATACCGTCCATACTTCGCCTACCAATCGTATCGTCTATGGTGCGGGTTATCGCGTCGAACAAGACAGCGGGCAAAGTACACTGCCTCCGCTGCATCTTAACTTTTCCTCATCCTTCACCACCAATGAATTTCGTATCTTTGCCCATGATGAATGGCGCTTTTCACCTGACTGGCTACTTAATGGCGGTGCCATGTCGGAGCGCAGTCGTACAGGAGCGCAAAATGTCTCGCCTCGCGTAGCCCTTAATTACCATTTAACACCCCGGGACACTTTCCGTATTGGCAGTTCGGTGGCTTATCGTGATCCTGCATTACAAGAAACCAATGCATCCAATCCAAAAACACAGCCTGGTGTGTTAATGGTGATGAGTCAAACGGTAACCTCCCCCGGACTCATGCCAGAGCGCATGTTATCAAGAGAAATCGGCTATATACGTCAATTTGAAACCGGCACACTCGATCTACGAGTTTTTTCTGATCAATTGACTAACGGGATTTTTCTCTCGAACACCTCTCAGCTCCTCAATGGCTTAAACGGAAACTATCGTGGCATAGAAGCCACCTTTAAGCATCGCTTTGATGATAAAAATGATGTCACTTTCAATATCGCCCATGAACTTGCCTGCAGTAACGGGGCGGCGCTAGTCGCCAGTGGTCAAAAAGTGCTGACATCCAGCTATCCGCTTAATAGTGATATCCTGAGCGCAAGCACGCCTAACTATACCGCCAGCTTGTTGTACACTCGTCAAATGGAACATGATATTTCACTTAACACCAGCTATTATTATCAAGGGTCTATGCAGCCCTTTGATCGCGGTGTGCTTGACTATCAACCCGTTGAGCACCGTATTGATGTGCGTATAGCTAAAGCCTTTCAAGGGGTCTATGGCCTTAAAGGCTCGCTCGCCCTGGTAGTGCAGAATGTATTGAATCAGGCTTATACCGAATATATCGCTACCAGCTTATTTAACCGCCGTAGCATGGTTACGCTCACGCTCGACTTGTAAAGGATGCCAAGCAAAATGAGATATGGTCTCGCGCTAATCCTTTACTGGCTAGCTGCCCCTCCTTGTTTTGCATCCAACTTGCACGTAGTGGTGGTGCTCAGCGATAACACGCGCGCCTATCAAACATTTGCGACCCGTTATCTGGCGAGCCTCCCTCCGCAAATCAATGCGCGTGTCCTGCAAAGCGCTGAAAATCTCGATCTCACCGACACAGACTTCATCGTCACGGTTGGCACACCTGCCAGCTTAAGCATTTTTAGTCAAACCCAACTACCCGTTCTGGCTACCATGATTTCCAGTCAGAGTTATTTTTCATTGCTAAAGCTACGCTTAAAAGGATCACAAACCACGGCAATTTATCTTGATCAACCGTCAATCCGACAAATACATTTTTTACAGGCGGCCTTGCCTAAACTTCATCAAGTAGGCTTGCTCTATTCAAATGAACCCGCCATTACACCTTTGAAAAATACCTTTAAAAATAATGGCTTTACTGTGCATAGTTTACCAATAGAAAAAGAATCACGCCTCTTTGACAGCCTCGAATCCATTTTAAAATCCAGTGACTTACTCTACGCCATTCCCGATGCAGGCGTTTACAACAATCGCACCATTGCCAATATTTTATTGAGCAGTTATCGGTTAGGCGTGCCTATTGTTGGGTATTCTGAAAATCTCGTTAAAGCCGGTGCCGTGTGCGGCTTATATTCAACCCCCGAACAACTGGCTGAACAAGCCGCTTTTTTATCTATTAATTTCTCAAAAAATAAGACATTCCCAGGCGCTGGTTATCCTTCCGAATATTCTATTTCAATTAACCAAGATGTGGCTCGTTCACTCGGCATCGTATTTTCTTCCATCGAAGAAATACACACAAAAGTCGAAAAGGATGAATCTAAATGAAACTTGTCAAGGATCAATCCTGGTTGCTCTGGTTTCCCATACCCCTGCTCACCTTATTTCTTACCGGTCTATTTTTATTTGAACGATTTGCCGATTTGAATGCGGAATTTATTAAAAAGGGAGATCTTCTAGCGCGGCAATTGGCCATCAGTACTGAATATGGCCTATTTTCAATGAACAACAGCCTGCTTAATCACCTTGTCAGTAAAGCGTTAAACGAAGAAGATATCCTCGCTGTCGCTATATTGGATGTGAAAGATCATTCTGTACTACAACAAGGTCAGCCCCCATCCAACAACCTCACTACACCGATTGCCGACAGACGCATAACATTCACAGAATTAGTGAATCGTGCGCACCCGCGTTATGATAATGGTGATATTCTGATATTGTATCAAGCCATCGAAGCCACCCAGGTTTTTGAAAATGAAGGAAAAAATGATCAACACACGGGTGCGATCATCACCGAACTGAGTTGGCAACGTATCACTCAACTCAAAAACAAACTGATTTTTTTAACTCTCTTAATCAGCCTGTGCGTAATCACGCTGAGTTTATTTTTGTTTAAGAAAATCCGGCAGATTCGCATTTCTCAACTTGCGCAATTTGAGCTTGAAAGCCTGGTAGAAATTCGTACTCAGGAATTAGTCGCCGCAAAATTCGTTGCTGAGGAAGCCAATAAGGTTAAAAGTGAATTCTTAGCCAGGATGAGTCACGAAATTAGAACACCGATGAATAGTATCTTAGGGTTGACCTACTTAGCGCTACGAACTGACCCGCCAACCGGCTTACAAAATTACTTAAAAAATATTCAATCATCAGCCAACTATTTGTTGCAAATTATTAATGAGATTTTAGATTTTTCTAAGTTATCCGCTCATAAAGTTACCTTAGAAAACCACAGTTTCAACTTAAACGGGCTAATCAATAACCTTGAAGTTCATTTTATGGATGCACTCAAACAGCAGGGGCGCGATTTTATATTAGAGCTTGATCCGGCCTTGCCTAAAAGATTGATGGGAGATCAGTTTCGCTTGAGTCAAATATTGCTTAATTACATCAACAACGCCATCAAATTTAGCACGCAAGGCCCTATCACGTTACGCATCCGGCAACTCAATCAAAACAATGATGACCATAAAATATACTTTGAAGTTGAGGATGCTGGTATAGGTATCACGCCTGAAGCACAAAAAGTATTATTTCTACCCTTTTCGCAAGGTGATGTTTCTACATCACGTCTGTTTGGCGGGACAGGGCTCGGCTTATCTATTTGTCAACAACTCGCCCAACTGATGAATGAAGGCGAAGTGGGGGTTAAAAGCACCGAAGGCGTTGGCAGTATTTTTTGGTTTTCCGTGCGACTGGCTGAAGATAACACAACACCAGCAAATTTAACGCCGGCCGATTTAGCAGTAGTTGCCGCATTACGCGACCAACATATTTTAATCGTCGATGATCATCCGCTAAACCGCGAGATACTGGGAGGTATGTTGTCCCATGTAGGGGCCAAAATCAGTGTCGCAAAAAATGGACAAGAAGCCTTAGATCTACTTAAAATCCAACATGTAGATGCCATTTTAATGGATATCCAGATGCCAGTGATGGATGGCATCAAAGCCACCGAGCTAATCAGAGCAAACTTATCAGACATACCGGTAATCGCCGTGACGGCGAACATGTCGAATGAACAACATCAATGCTATTTCGCGGCAGGCATGAATGCAGTGCTTGAAAAACCCGTTGATGCAAACAAACTTTATGCAACACTCGCCAAATTATTCACGCAAACATCTGCGCCTGGCTATGATTTTTCGGTGCTTAAAAAATGGATAGGCAATGACCAAAAAAAGCTAGATGATTTTATATTCAATTTTATCAAATTGACTACACTAGACTTACAAGACATGCATACAGCATTAAGTGACGCTGATTGCACTCGTCTTCTTGCATTAGCCCACCATGTCAAAGGTGCCGCAAAAATGGTCGGGGCACTTCAAATTACTGAGTTATGTGAGCAATGCGAACAACAGATTCAAGTACAGGCGAGCGATACAGACATAAATGCTACGCTTCGACAATTAAATATGGCGCTCACATCATTGGGTCAATACATTATTGATAAGAACGTAATTTGATCAGCCTATGCCATTTTGTACTCCCCCACTTACTAATCAGGTATTTTAAATACGCACGATGCACATGAAGCTGAATCTGCCAACAATTGAAGATATTCGACTCGCCTATCGTGAAGGCGAGGAGGCTGTTGTTATGCCGATGTTGACGCCAGTCTCGTTGATTGCAGCGCAACTCGGCAAGCCGGTGGACGCCATAGGTAGCCTGGAAGCAAAGCGGGGTAAAAATAGTCGCAGCAGCAAGCCGCCATCCCGTGATGGCTGTTCGCGCAAAAATATCCGCTTTTTCCCAAGTAGAAATGTCCGCTGTATGGAAGACTTTCGGGTGCCATTCGGCAACAATCAAGCCGAAAGAGATGTCCGCATGGTAAA
>CAIWRI010000144.1 GCA_903915035.1 uncultured Nitrosomonadales bacterium
AACAGGGGGGAAACAATATTCATATATAAATATAATACTTATCTCTCTATTTTCTCTCGCTTTTTTTGCCATCAGTCGATTGTATATATCGGTACTTCCCGGAGATATAAGTTATGAAAAAGGAATTGTACCTATGATTTCTTTCGTAAAAAACTACAGTGGTGGATGGCCAAAGCATCTTCTTAGAATTTATTCTGCATACGGTCCAGCACTGCTTTATGCCATATTTTATGCCGCACCATGGAATTCAATAAGAAGATCAATCAGTTTTTATTCTTTATTGTTATGTGTAATGCTTATGACATTATTGGCAACTGATACTTTACGTGTAATGGGCATTTTTTACATTCCTGTCATATTTTTTGCCGCCTGTTTCGTAGTGAATGTTTTTAGATCGGGAAGAATGAAAACGGCGGTGACTTTATTAGTCATTCAGGCTGTGTATACATTGATTGTTTATGGGCATCTTCGGACATTTAAATCTTCTGTCTCAATGAATATCTTAGCCGCACTTCTGTCATTAACATGTCTTCTTTTAGTGCTATATGTCGAATATTCTTGCAACGAGAAATTCAGCAAATTTTTTATAAGATTTACGAAAACGAATCCTGAACCATGAGAAGTTAATTTCTAAGATCAGATAAATATCACTCCAGAGTCATTGATATTTGCAATGCTATCTTCAATTTCAAAATAGGTTTGTGTTGCTGATAAATACGTTGAGCTATGCATTAACCCTATTACTGAATGAATTTTAACTCTGCAAATACAGGCTAAAGTTAATATTATGTGCTTATTTAGTCTGTAAATAAGCTTAACTGAAATCACCCATAAGAATTTTTTAAAGAGACAGCTTTTTAAAAATACACTCAGGAATCATCTTGATTATCATCATAATCCACATCCAGAACCAGGGTGCATAGACCACCGCGCATTTTCTGAGCATAGCTTTGTCAATAATTCGGCCTATGGTTTCAGGAGATGCCCACAAAAGCCCCTTTTTGAATTCGGCTGTCATAGGCGTATCCACAAATCCCGGCTTGATCGTAACCACTGACACGCCTGACTTAAAGAGCCGCTGACGCAATCCGGAGGTAAATGTAGTTACCATCGCCTTGGCACTACCATAGAGATAATTGCTCTGCCGCCCTCTGTCACCCGCGACTGAAGAAATCACCGCGATCGTTCCGGTCTTTTGCAACTCAAATCGATTCGCGATCAAAGTTAGCAAGGCAATAACAGACAGTGCATTGGTAGTGATTTCCCGCATTGTCAATTCCACAGATTGCTGGCAAGCCTGCTGATCCGATAGCGTGCCATGTGCAATCAAAACAGTATCCAAGCCACTGAGCAAATGCTCTGCAGCATCGAGCATCGCGACATGGCCCTCGACATCATTGGCATCCATGCAGTATGTCTCGACTTTCGGGCAACCTCTTACCCTTAGGTCGTCCGCAATGGCTTCCAGCTTTTCCTTATTGCGGGCCACGAGAAAGAGCTGATCCCCTCGTTGCGCCCAAATTCGTGCGGTGGCTTCAGCAATGGCTGATGTCGCCCCGATAATCAGTATTTTTTTCATGTACTCTCCATAACCCGACGCCAGAACGACGAAGAAAAGCGCGGGTCGATATATTGTTTAAACGCTTGATGACGCGGATAACCGCTCCGAAAAAGATTGCCCGGCATACGACCATCCTTCGCCGGGTACAAGCGCCCTCCTGCACTGCTGACGATACTGTCCAGTCGCGAGAACATTTGATGTGTTTTGTCACCCTGATTGGGGAAATCGAGTGCCAAACTTACGCCGGCCATCGGGAATGAAAGCATGCCGGGTGATGCGATACTGCCGCACACTTTCAGTACAGCAAGAAAGGATCCCATGCCACTCTGAGCAATTTCTTTTAGCAACTCGGAAATCGCCTCTTTTCCATATTCAACGGGAATAACACACTGGTATTGATAAAAACCGCCCGGGCCATACATCCTGTTCCATTCCAGCAGACCATCCAGCGGATAAAAAAATGGTTCATAATGTTGCAGTTGTCGCGTTTTTTTCCGGAACTGTTTATGGTAATAAGCCGTATTGAATGCTTTAAGACTCAAGGCATTTACCATTGAGACAGGCGGCACAAACGGGAATGTACGCGATTTCGAAAAATATTGTCCACGCTCGACACCTGCCGGGGCATGGTTCCCCCGCATGAATAAACCCCGCCCGAGTGAGTTTCCCTTACTGGCACAATCTACCCATGAAACCGTGTACTCATAGTCCCGATCAGATTCCTCGCATAAAGCCAGGAATTCATCAACCGATTCATAGCGTATTGTTTCCAAATCTATCCACGGATTGCTTATGCGCCGCAACTGAATTTCAGCCCGGGTAATAAGACCTGTCAGTCCGAGACCACCTATGGTTGCAGTGAAATAATCAAAATTCTCTGTGCGCGAGCAAATCAGATGCTGCCCATCCGAGCGCAGCAGTTCAAATTGATGTACGTGACAGCCAAAGGTGCCGGTTATATGATGATTTTTACCATGTACGTCATTTGCGATTGCACCACCGACTGTCACGAAGCGTGTCCCTGGCGTAACGGATAAAAACCAGCCTTGCGGAACAACCAGACGCAGGATTTCAGCGAGCAAGACACCCGATTCACAACGCAAAATCCCCGTTGCAGGATCAAAGGCAATGAATCTATCCAGCGCTGCTGTCTTTAAAGCAATGCCGCCGGCATTCAGACAACTATCGCCGTAGCTTCGACCATTTCCGTATGGCAGCAAAGAACCGGAGGAACTGTCAGGCAACGAGTCAAAGCGGCTTGCAAACGTTAATACTTTCTGCTCTATACGCAGAACCCGCCCCCAGGATGTCAGCGACTGTGTCGGCATTTTAAATCGCGAACATAACAGTAACGACAGAAAGAATGCCTATGATTTGACTGGCTCTGTCCTTCATGGCGAACACGACAGGATCATCGTGCATTTCGCCGCGATGCGCCTTGAGCCAAACCCTGCCTATCCAATAGAGCAGCAATACACACAACATCCAAATAAACTTCGGATGATGGTACAGCGATTCGACGATGGGAGAATTAATGTAAAGCGCAAGCACCAGCACAGCCAAAAAGCCGGAAGCCGTACCCATGCTATGCAAAATAGGCAGATCTTCAACATGATAGCCGCGTCCGGCTGCCTTCAGTTTATTTTTGCGCTGTAGCGCGTCCAGTTCGGCATAACGTTTTACCAATGCGAGGCTGAAAAAAAGGAAAATGGCAAACAGCAATAGCCAGAATGAAAGCGAGACATTGATTGCCATAGCGCCGGCAATAATTCGAACAGTGTAAAGTCCTGCCAACGCAATAGTATCAATTAAAACGATGCGCTTAAGTCCAAATGAATAGGCAACTGTCAAGGTGTAATAGGCTGCCAGTACCATCCCGAATCTCACCGGCAAACTCCAGCACAATGCAATTACACTTATCAGGAGTACAGGAACAAGAATCAAACCGGTCAATATAGACAGATCGCCCGACGCAAATGGACGCTTGCATTTTCTTGCATGCTGACGATCATCTTCAAGATCCAGCATATCATTCAACAGATAGACCGAGGATGCACACAAGCCAAAGGCTATGAATGCCAAAATGGCATCAAAACCCAATAGATGATCAGCCAATTTATGCGCGGCCACTAATGGCACGAAGATCAATACATTTTTCGCCCACTGATGTAGCCGCAAGGCTTTAAGCACGAACTTAAAAGAACCCGCTTTTTTTGGAAAGCTTGCACTGACTTCTGCTAATTTTTCCGCCTCTTGCTTTAGTTTATCACTGCCATTGACAACAATAGCGCATTGACAGACCCGCCAGATAGCCAGATCGACCTGATGATTTCCACAATAATCAAAGCCTTTCTCCCCGAATTTTTCGACTAGCTGTATTGCTTTGGTTCTGCCTGACAGATTCGTATCATCCGTACTCGCGATTATTCCCTGAAAAATATTTAAATGTTCTGCAACCAGATGGGCGAGACGATAATTGGATGCAGTGCAAAGCCATAAGGGACGACCTGATTCACGCTGAATAGCGAGCCAGTTCATAAATGCTTTGTTGTATGGCAAAGCGATCGGATTTAGGATAATTCTTTTGGCAATTTCCGCCTTCAGCGCCGCCTTCCCCTTCAACAGCCAAAAAGGAATCAACAGCAGATATAAGGGATTGCGCTTTAACAGAAGGAGAAATGTCTCCAGCAGCAAGTCGCTGTGAATCAGCGTGCCATCAAGATCGACACAAAGAGGACTAACATTGGACATCAAGCAACTCCCGCGATTATCGAATTTCTGCGCAGGCTGGCAACAGCAATCCAGCCTATAACCACTGCGAACCATAAAGTGACCAGACGACAAATCATGGTCATCAGTATCGCGTCTGGCATTGGATAACCATGTGCAGTGAGCAAGGCAATCATTACCGCTTCTGTACTTCCCAGACCGCCTGGCAGGAACGAAAGTGCTCCGACCAGAATTGCGATTGAATAAATGCCTGTCGCAGCAGCCCAGTCAAATGAAATCCCGGGGGAGATAGCACCGATGACCATCAGACCCGTCCCCTCAGCGCCCCAGGCCAAGAGCCCCAACAAAAATCCAGTCGCCAAAAGTTTGGGACTGAGCAGCACTTTAGCTGAAATGAGTGCCTGCAGAATTCCCTGTGTTACTTTTTTCAGAGGGGCCGGAAACCATTCCAGTTTTTCCATATAGTCAGACACGGCTGTCCATGATGTCGAAGCCAAAATACCCAACAATATGATCATTACACTTAGCGTTCCCCAAAGCAGAACGCTGTAAGTTGAAGTTGAAGCCACAGCCAGAAAGGCAAGGGCAAGCATTGCAAACAGATCCATTAAGCGTTCAACGAAAAATGCAGCTGTCGTGTTTGAAAGAGGAATTCCGATTTTCTGATAGTAACGGCCTCGAACCATTTCGCCAACTTTTCCCGGAGACAAGGTGAATGCAAATCCGGCAATGTAAGTCAAAGCAGAAAAACTGCCTGACAGCGTATAGCCCAGGCGAGCCAGATAGAGTGACCATCTTGCCACTCTCAAAGCATAATTTAACAGGGATAACAGGATGGCAAAGATAATCGCATTTTTTGCAGCCAATATGGGTGCCAGCTTAATTTGCGCGATATCAGTCCGGAATAGGTAAGCACACCAGCCTAAAAAAACCAGCAGCAGAACATAGGAGACAACTAATTTGACTTTATTGGCTTGCAAAATAAATTTAATATAGAGTGATTACAGCGGAGCTGTCTTGAGTATATCTGATATTGCCAGCTTATGTTGATGTTTTACCAATCTTTAGCACTTGAACCTAAATTCTCAACTATCCTTACCACTTACCACTTACCACTCACCACTTACCACTAACACCACTTACCACTCACCACTCACCACTTACCACTAACACCACTCACCACTTACCACTCACACCACTCGCCACTCAAAAACTCTTTTTGTTGCATTAGAAATTCTTTTTGTTGCATCAGAAATTCTTTTTGTTGCATTAGAAATTCTTTTTGTTGCATTAGAAATTCTTTTTGTTGCATCAGAAATTCTGTTTGTTGCATCAGAAATTCTGTTTGTTGCATCAGAAATTCTGTTTGTTGCATCAGAAATTCTTTTTGTTGAATCAAAAATTCTGTTTGTTGCATCAAAAACTCTTTTTGTTGAATCAGAAATTCTGTTTGTTGCATCAAAAACTCTTTTTGTTGAATCAGAAATTCTTTTTGTTGCATCAAAAACTATTTTTGTTGCAACAGAAATTCTTTTTGTGGCATCACAAACTTGGCGACTGGTAACACAAACTTGGCGCCTGGTAACACAAACTTGGCGCCTGATAACACAAACTTGGCGCCTGATAACACAAACTTGGCGCCTGATACCACAAACTTGCTGACTGATAACACAAACTTGGCGATTGACAACACAAAATTTGCTGGTTACATCACTAGCACAGTGCTGTTCAACGCTTGCATTTTTTCCTCAGATTAATCCTAAAGTCATCAGCAAAAATCCTGTTTAAAATCATCAATTGCCTGATTTTTAATTAAAAATAAAACGGTTATAGTTTCGTCAGTCCCCAAACATAATTATTCAGGCTATTTACAATGATGAAACAACCCTACTTTCCCCACACCGAAGCAAGTCGTGTTATCTGGATCAATCACTTTTGCATCAAATTTAACGCCTACGGGCCAGGTCTGGGTGTCGGCCCCGATGAAATCGCCACCACCGCTAAACATTTGCAATACTACGTCTGGCTCATACAATACTGGTATGTCAGTGTGCAACAATTTGCGCTGGCCGCCACCGCGACAAAAGAAAGCATGGCGATGGATGAATCCGGCATCATCACAGCGCTACCCGTGCCAGTGGTATTTGACAATCCGCCGGAACCCTGTCCTCCCGGAATTCTGGCTCGTCTTTTTAAACTGATTCAGCGCATCAAGACCAGTCCCAACTACACCGAAGCCATTGGTCAGGATCTGGGCATCATTGGCAGCCAGGCAGCGGACACACATGCCTACCCTGAGGGCAATCAGTCGATCAAACGCAATACGACCCAGGAATACGTTGAAATCAAATTTCCTAAATATCATCATACGGCGGTCCTCATCGAAAGCCGGCGCAATGGCGGCGACTGGGAAAACGTCGGAGTCGGCCAGATATCTCCCTGGAATGATGAGCGCCCCTTGCAAACGGCGGGTGTCCCTGAAGTACGGGAATATCGCCTGTGCTGGTACGAAAACAACAAAATCAGCGGCGACTTCAGTCCGGTCATCAAAATCACCGTAGGGCCTTAAGATGGTAAGTGGTAAGTGGTAAGTAGTGAGTGGTGAGTGGTGTACCCGCAAGGGGCAGGCCGTGCGGTACCCGCAGCGAAAGCTGCGACCGCTACGCTCAGTAGTGAGTGGTGAGTGGCTTCCCACTCTCCACTTCCTACTTCCTACTTCCCACTCACCACTCACCACTCTCCACTTCCCATTTATTCTCATTCAAATACTTCTGCATCCGCGAATTTACTGCCTGCTTTATCTTTGGCGGAAACTAATGGAGCGTCAATAATCGGCCAGTCGATGCCAATATCAGCATCATCCCAGCAGATACAGCGTTCGAATTCCGGCATCCAGTAATCGGTAGTCTTATATAAAAATTCCGCCGTGTCGGACAAGGTGACAAAACCATGTGCGAAACCAGCAGGTATCCATAATTGCTTCTTGTTTTGAGCCGATAAGATTTCACCTACCCATTTTCCAAAGGTAGGTGAGTTTTTGCGAATATCGACAGCGACATCAAACACTTCACCCTGCACTACGCGCACTAATTTTGCCTGCGGATGTTGAATTTGATAATGCAAGCCGCGTAGCACGCCCTTGACCGATTTCGAATGATTGTCCTGTACAAAATCCACCTCGCGCCCGGTCAGTTCAGTAAACTGGCGGCGGTTATAGCTTTCATAAAAGAACCCTCGGTCATCGCCGAATACTTTCGATTCAATGATCAGCAGATCCGGAATCGCGGTTGCAATCGTTATCATGCTTTCTCCCTCAATAGTTGCATCAAATACGCGCCATAGCCGCTCTTGATCAGCGGTTGTGCGAGTTTTTCCAGTTGCGCCGCGTCGATAAAGCCATTGCTGAAAGCGATTTCTTCCGGACAGGCAATCTTCAGCCCCTGGCGATGCTCAACCGTTTGAATGAACTGACTGGCCTCCAGCAGCGATTCATGCGTACCGGTATCCAGCCAGGCAAAGCCGCGCCCCATGGTTTCAACTGACAGACGGCCTCGTTCAAGATAGACGCGATTCACATCGGTGATTTCCAGTTCGCCGCGTGGTGAAGGTTTTAGCTCAGCGGCAATATCCAGCACGTCGTTGTCATAGAAATAAAGACCGGTGACCGCATAGTTGGATTTGGGTTTTTCCGGCTTTTCTTCCAGCGACACAGCGCGACCGGCCTTATCGAATTCCACCACGCCGTAACGTTCAGGATCGCGCACATGGTAGGCAAAAACAGACGCGCCTTGTTCGCGTGCCGCGGCATTTTTGAGTTGCTGCTGAAAGTCATGGCCGTAAAAAATATTGTCGCCCAGTACCAGTGCCGAGGGATCTTTTCCGATGAATTCACGACCGATGATAAACGCCTGCGCCAAGCCATCCGGTGAGGGTTGAACCGCATATTGCAAATTCAAGCCCCATGCGCTGCCATCGCCCAGCAACTGGATAAAGCGCGGTGTATCCTGCGGCGTCGAGATAATCAAGATATCGCGGATGCCAGCCAGCATCAGGGTCGAGAGCGGATAGTAAATCATCGGCTTGTCATACACCGGCAGCAATTGCTTGGATACCGCCAGCGTCACCGGATGCAATCTGGTGCCTGAACCGCCGGCTAAAATGATGCCTTTTCTGGTCAGTGGAGAGTGGTCAGTGGTCAGTGGTAAATGGTGAGTGGTTAGCATAGTGAGTGGTGAGTAGTGAGT
>CAIWRI010000145.1 GCA_903915035.1 uncultured Nitrosomonadales bacterium
GATGACACATTAGATGGCGGTGTTTCCGATGTTTATACTTCTGGAGTGCTAGATATTATATACGGTGAGGATGGTAACGATACCCTTCTATCGAGAGGCTTTTTTGGCTATACAGGCTACGATGGTGGCGCGGGTACTGACACGCTAGATTTCAGTCAGTCTGATACTTACACGGCTGGACGGCGCAGTGCGGAAGGCGCTGGGGTTGCAGTTGATCTGACGCATGGTCTTGCCGTCACCTACTACCGAAGTGCGGATAACTTCCTTTGGAATGACATCCAAGGACATATCGGGCTTGCTAATGTTGAAAATGTTCGTGGCACTGCTCAAAACGATGTCATCATTGGTGATAGCAATGCTAACGTGCTGGACGGCGGCGCGGGTAATGACACTCTTATGGGTGTAGGGGCGTTGGTGCATAAATAGTGTCGCAGAGATAGAATAAAGCACGAGAGCGAATAATCAGGAGAAATAGTCATGAGCAAGAAAGCATTGTCAGCTAAGGAGCAAAAGGAAAAAGTCCAGTATCGAGTGAAAAATTGGTCGGAGTATGATGCGGCGTTGGTAAAACGAGGAAGCGTGACGGTTTGGTTTGCAGAGGAAGCGGTCAGAGCGAACTGGAAGCCAGCGGCGACAGGGAAACGAGGAGGAGTCATGCAGTATTCGGATATGGCAATACAAACGCTGCTGGTGTTAAAAAGTGTTTTCAAGTTGACGTATCGTTCATTAGAAGGGTTTGGCTGTTCATTGATGAGCTTAATGGGCTTGAACTTACGAATACCTGACCACAGTCATCTGTCGCGGCGTGCAAAGACGCTGAATGTCGTGATTCCTTGTCGTGTACATGACGATCCACTTCACGTTGTGATTGATTCAACGGGTTTAAAAGTGTACGGCGAAGGCGAATGGAAAGTACGCCAACACGGTGCAAGTAAACGGCGGACATGGATAAAAGTCCACCTTGCCGTCGATACAAAGATATTGGATATTATCGGCGTAGAAGTGACAACGCCAGCATGGGCGGATTGTGAAGTATTTGAAGGCTTATTGAATCAAATCGAGGGGACTATTGAGCAGATTGATGTTGATGGAGCTTATGATACCCGTTCTGTTTATGAAGCCGCGAGCCAGCGGGGTGCAAGACTGATTGTGCCGCCTAGAAAAAATGCTGTCCCTTGGGAAGACGACCATCCGCGCACAAAAGTGCTGACGGCTATTGCAGAACAAGGCATGAAAGCATGGAAAAACTCAACAGGTTATCATCAACGCAGTTTGGCTGAAAACGCCATGTATCGCCTTAAACAGTTATTCGGCGATAGACTGGCTTCCCGCCTGTTTGAAACCCAAGTCACTGAAGTTCATGTCCGCCTAGCTGCCATGAATATCATGACGGCTCTAGGAATGCCCATTTCCGCTCGAATAGGGACAGTTGCGCCCTGAGTTTTTGGGGTAGGGGAGGGGAGTTTTGGCTTTGTCATTATTTATGCACCAACGCCCCTAGAAATCAGACTATATAATCTCCATACTGCAACGCATATAATTTAATAATTTTCACCCAACCTCAGGTTAAAACTAACGTGAATCCACAAAAAGATATACATACTCATAAAATCCTCATACTCGATTTTGGCTCTCAATACACACAACTTATCGCACGGCGTATTCGTGAAATCGGCGTTTATTGTGAAATTTATTCCTGCGAATGCAGTGATGAGGAAGTTAAAAATTTTAAACCGAATGGCATTATTTTATCGGGTGGCCCTGAAACGGTAACAAGTAGCGATACGCCGCGTGTGCCGCAAATTGTATTTGAATTGGGTGTGCCTGTGTTGGGTATTTGTTATGGAATGCAAACCATGACCGAACAATTGGGCGGTAAAGTCGAAACCTCAGACCATAGAGAATTTGGTTATGCGCAGATTCGGGCGCGTGGGCATTCTAAATTATTATCAGGTATTGAAGATCATCTTTCTGCGGAAGGTTTTGGTCTATTGGATGTATGGATGAGTCATGGCGATCGCGTGGTGGAGTTACCTGAAGGTTTTATGCTTATTGCCAGTTCAGACGGTGCGCCGATTGCGGGGATTGCTAATGAAGCGAAAGGCTTTTATGCGTTGCAGTTTCATCCAGAAGTTACGCACACGAAGCAAGGCGGACGTATTTTATCGCGTTTTGTTTTGGATTTGTGTGGCTGTGATGCCCTTTGGAATTCTAGTAATATTATTGAAGAAAGCGTTCGAGCGGTTCGTGAAAAAGTAGGCACAGATCATGTGATTTTGGGCTTGTCGGGCGGTGTCGATTCGTCAGTGGTTGCCGCGTTGCTGCATAAAGCCATTGGCACGCAATTAACCTGCGTATTTGTTGATACTGGACTATTACGCTTGCATGAAGGTGATGCGGTGATGGCAATTTTTGCCGAACATTTAGGTGTTAAAGTCATTCGTGTCAATGCTGAACAGCGTTATTTGGATGCGTTGAGCGGTATTACTGATCCTGAGCAAAAACGCAAAATCATCGGTAATTTGTTTATCGAAATTTTTGATGATGAAGCAGGCAAAATTAAAGATGCAAAATGGTTGGCACAAGGTACGATTTATCCAGACGTGATTGAATCCGCTGGTTCAAAAAGTGGCAAAGCGCATTTGATTAAGTCACATCATAATGTCGGCGGTTTGCCTGAAAATATGACGCTGAAATTGGTTGAACCATTACGCGAATTGTTTAAAGACGAAGTGCGTAAATTAGGCGTAGAACTGGGTTTACCTGCGGATATGGTTTATCGCCATCCATTCCCCGGCCCTGGTTTAGGCGTGCGCATTCTGGGCGAAGTGAAAAAAGAATACGCGGATTTATTGCGCAAAGCCGATGCTATTTTTATTGAAGAACTGTATCGCCATGATTTGTACGACAAGGTGAGTCAAGCATTTGCGGTGTTTTTGCCTGTTAAATCTGTCGGCGTAATGGGTGACGGTCGCCGTTATGATTATGTGATTGCGATTCGCGCCGTGGAAACCATAGACTTTATGACTGCCCGTTGGGCGCATTTACCTTATGAATTTTTAGATTTAATCTCACGGCGGATTATTAACGAAGTCGCAGGTATTTCTCGCGTCACTTATGACATCAGTGGCAAGCCACCTGCAACGATTGAATGTGGGGAAGAATAAAAATTCTAGAGAAAGAAAAATGAACAAGATAAAA
>CAIWRI010000146.1 GCA_903915035.1 uncultured Nitrosomonadales bacterium
CACCGCAAAACTCAACGGCATCGAACCATCTGCCTGGCTAAAAGATACGCTGGAAAAACTTCCCGTCTGGACCATGCGCCGCATCGACGAACTTCTGCCAATCAAACTAACAGCATAGATTGACTAACTCGAACAGGTGAGTCAGCCGGACGGATACGGTGTATCTCATGGTCGATCTACTTTCACTTCGTGCAAACTCGCAACCGCTCGTTTCGACGACACAAAGGTCAATTTAATAGGTTGTCGTCAAAGCAGGTCATTCCCGTATGCGGGGCAGGCTCTCAAGGTCTTACAAAACCAAAAATCCCAGGTTTTTACCTGAGGCTTTTTGTTTCCCTGAACAATGCATGTGATAAAATCCAGCCTGTATAAGCTCTTCACTGCATTCATGTTTCCTGAAAAAATCTGCTGTCCCTGGTATGTTCTCATAATGACTCGTCAATTCAACATGGATTTAACATTGGAGTTGTTCAAGTGAGCGCCGTATTGTCTCCCGCTGCATTGCGTCGTAAAGCCAGGATAGATTCGTTGAACGGGATTGAATTTCCTGCCGATCTGCCTGTGGTGGCAAGGCGTGAGGATCTTGCGCGTGCAATTTTCGATAATCAGGTAGTCATTGTCTGTGGCGAGACGGGCTCAGGTAAGACGACACAGCTGCCGAAAATTTGTCTGACGCTGGGGCGTGGCGTGCTGGGCGCGATTGGTCATACGCAGCCGCGGCGTGTGGCGGCCCGTACTGTGGCGACGCGAATTGCAGTTGAACTCAAAACTGAACTCGGCGGTCTGGTCGGCTACAAAGTCCGTTTCCACGATAAAGTCTCAGCCGATACCGTCATCAAATTGATGACGGATGGTATTTTGCTGGCCGAGATACACAGTGATCCGATGTTGCGTCGTTACGATACGATCATCATCGACGAGGCACACGAACGCTCACTGAATATCGATTTTTTGTTGGGTTATCTGAAACAGCTATTGCCGCGCCGCCCTGACCTGAAGCTTATCATTACCTCCGCCACACTTGATGCTGACAGGTTTGCCCGGCACTTTGGCGCGGTCGTGGTCGAGGTGTCAGGACGCAGTTATCCGGTCGAAACACGTTACCGGCCTTTGCAAATCAGTGACGAAGGTGAAGCGCAGGATGTGCCCAAGGCGGTAAGCGCTGCTCTTGATGAGTTAGCCGCAGGCGGCTTACGGGGCGATGTGCTGGTGTTTTTACCCGGTGAACGGGAAATACGCGATACAGCTGAAGCCTTGCGCCGTCATCACCCGAAAGGTATTGAAATACTGCCGCTTTTCTCGCGCCTGTCGGCGGCTGAACAGGACAAGGTGTTCAAAACCGGAGGACAACGGCGCGTGGTACTGGCAACCAACGTGGCGGAAACATCCCTGACCGTGCCTAATATCGGTTATGTAATCGACTGCGGACTGGCACGGGTGAACCGTTACAGCATTCGCCAGAAGGTCGAACAGCTGCATATCGAGAAAATTTCCCGTGCAGCTGCTAATCAGCGTTCGGGACGATGCGGGCGGGTGATGAGTGGCGTTAGTATACGCCTGTACGACGAAGCTGATTTTTTGCAGCGCGATGAGTTTACCGATCCGGAAATTTTCCGTGTGTCGCTGGCCACGGTTATTTTGCGCATGAGTGCTTTGGAGCTGGGCGATATTGCTGAGTTTCCGTTTATCGAGCCGCCCACGCCACGCATGATAGCCGATGGTTACCAGCTGCTTGCTGAATTAAATGCGATTGATGAAGAACGTAAGCTGACCCCGTTAGGCCATGAACTGGCGAAATTACCGCTGGATCCGAAAATTTCGCGTCTGCTGCTCGCCGGTCGGCAATATCATTGTCTGAGTGAAATTCTCATTATTGCCAGTGCCTTATCCACACAAGATCCGCGTGAGCGTCCGCTGGATCGTCAGGAAGCGGCCGATGCGGCGCATAAGCGATTCGCCGACGAACGTTCCGATTTTCTGGCCTTTATTAAAATATGGGCCTGGTTCGAGCAGGCCCTGGCGCATAAGCAATCTAACCGGCTTTTGTCTGAAGAGTGCCGGAAAAACTTCCTGTCGCCGCTGCGCCTGCGCGAGTGGCGCGAGCTGTATCAGCAGCTGCATACGCAAGTGACTGAGATGGGGATGCGCGAGAATGAATTACCGGCCTCCTATGAGCAGATTCACAAGGCACTGCTGTGTGGTCTGCTCGGTAATATTGGTATGAAAAGTGTCGAAAGTAACGAATATCTGGGCGCGCGTGGTATCAAATTCTTCATTGCGCCCAATTCGGTACTGGCGAAAAAGGGCAGTAAATGGGTGATGGCGGGTGAGTTGATGGAGACGCATCGACTGTATGCACGTACCGTTGCCAGAATCGAGCCGGAATGGCTGGAGGAAGTGGGCGATCATCTGATCAAGCGCCATTACTACGATCCGCACTGGGAAAAAAAACCGGCTCAGGTGGTGGCTTTCGAACGCAGTACCTTGCACGGACTGCTGCTTAATGCCAAGAAGCGTGTGCATTATGGGCCGATGAACGTGATTGAGTCTCGCGAAGTATTCATACGCCAGGCGCTGGTAGAGGGTGAGTTTGACACGAGGGCACCGTTCTTCGCTTACAACGGGAAATTAATCAGTGAAATCGAGGCGCTTGAGCACAAGGCGCGGCGTCCTGATGTGCTGGTGGATGATGAACTGATTTATGCTTTCTACGACAGTCGCATCGCTGCGCATATTCATAACGGTGCGGCCTTCGAGTCCTGGCGACGGGACGCTGAACGTAGCGATGCAAAACTGTTGTATTTGAAGAAAGATGATCTGATGCGCCACGAGGCGGCAGGTATCACCACTGATCAGTTCCCGCCGCAATTGAAGATAGACAACGTCAGTTTTGCTCTGAGTTACAATTTTTCGCCGGGTAAAAACGATGACGGCATCACGCTGACTGTACCGCTGGCACTGATCAATCAGGTGTCAGCCAGCCTGTGTGAATGGCTGATTCCCGGTCTGCTTCCGGAAAAAATCGTGCAACTTGTCAAAACCTTGCCGCAAAAAATTCGCCGTAACCTGGTTCCTGTGCCTGAATTTGCCGCCGGATTTTGTCGTGACGTGAAGCCTGCTAACTTGTCATTAGTGCAGGCGCTGGCGCGCTATATACGCGAAAAAAAGCAGCTGGATGTGCTGCCGGATGCCTTCCGCCTTGAACTGTTGCCAGCGCATTTGCTGATGAACTTCCGTGTGATGGACGAACATGGTAGGCAATTGGGTATGTCGCGTAATTTTTCGCAGCTGCACAGCGAACTCGCGCCCCATGCTGCACCGGTTATCGCAGCCATCTCCGTGGATCAACCTGTCAATGAACAACGTTACACCGCATGGGGATTCGGTGCGTTCACTCAAACTCGCGAGGTGCAGCGCGCCGGGCAGAGCGTCACTTTATATAATGCCCTGACCGATGAAGGTGATGCAGTGGTACTGCGGGCTTTTGATACCAGGGAGGCGGCACAGCGTGCTCATCGCAGCGGTCTGCGTCGTTTATTCATGTTGGCGCTCAAAGACCAGGTGAAGTATCTGGAAAAGAATCTGCCTGATGCGCAGCGCTTAGGCATGCTGTTCATGTCCTTTGGCACGCAGCAGGAATTGCAGCAACAAATACTGGCAATGGCTTTTGAACGTGCCTGTCTGAACGATCCTATGCCCGCCTGTGAAGCGGAATTCATCGCCCGCGCAAAGGAGGGCAAAAATCGTTTGCTGCTGATTGCGCAGGAACTGGCCAGACTGGTGGCACTGGTGCTGACTGAACATCAGCTTTTGCAAAAAATGCTGCCGCAACTCAAGACGCAAACACAGGCGAATCTGGATATCCGCAGCCAGATGGAATGGCTTTTGACTAAGCGTTTTGTGGCAGATACGCCCTATGAGCGCCTGCAGCATGTGCCGCGTTATCTGAAGGCGATCGGCTTGAGAATCGAAAAGTTGCGCAGTAATCCGGCGCGAGACGCTCAGTGCATGGCACAGTTGCAACCGTTGCTGCAAGCGTTGCAACGCCAGGCAAAAAATCCTGATCCTCGTCTGGATGAATTCGCCTGGTTATTGCAGGAATTGCGAGTCTCCCTGTTTGCGCAGGAATTAAAGACACCTGTGATCGTGTCTGTGAAACGGTTGGAGAAGATGTTAACGACACTGCGATACTAGCAGCCTGTCGTGCAAGGTATATTTAATTCGACAGGGCATCAGGCATGAAAATTGCCGCCTTGCAATGCCAGTAATTGCACTCACTCAACAGAACCCAGTCCTTTTGGCCTATTGCACTCCTCAAAAGACACGCGCAAAATGCGCGTAGCTGGCCGCTTGCGCGTTTTAACCGGATTCCTTGAAACTCAAGGCAGATTTCTGCTGAGTCAAGGCAAGAGTTTGAAACTCCCGGCAGAGTCCGCATAAATCTGTTCAGAGGGCTGCAAACTCCATGCAGATTCCTCGACAGTTTTCTCAGGAGCTGGAAACTCCTTGCCGACTTCTTAAAAGTCTAGCAAGTGGGTTTGAAAGTCAAGGCAGAGTGGTTGAAACTCTAGGCCGTGCGTTTGGCAGACTAGTTGCAGAGGACGTCGGTCCAGCCAAGTCTGTCGCGAACACGGTGGAGCACTCGCCGGTTTCTGCCTGGCACGCGGGGAAATAGCGACACGTCCTTGGAAGAGTTTGCAGGAATCATGCTAGCGTTTCAAGAAATCTGACTAGCGTTTCAGGCCATCGGCAAGGAGTTTGAAACCATCTGGCTGGAATATGGAATCCTCTGTAAAGTTTGCCAGTGGCTCTGAAAAGTTTATAAAAGGCCCTGACTTATGTGCAGCGTCTTTGTGTCACGCTTGGCTTTTTCTGCGTATTGATCAAGCGTCAATCACATCAGTATTTTTCCTTTAATTCGAGAGTCGCGCTGAATACATACAACTTTTCAGGAGAGAGTTAAGCAATCGCAATCGGCAAGGCAAAATATTGGTAAACTGTCTTCTTTCGGAAGACGACAGTCGCAAGGAGTCGCACCCGGTGGCTCTAAGGTGGCATTAAGAAAGGTGGCATGAAGACGCCATAACTTATTTGGAGACGAAAATGAAAAAAAATCAACCAGATTATGATGTCAATTTAACTGAACGTTCAGAAAAAGACAAGATGATCGCTGAAGCGGCTTATTTCAGGGCGGAAAAGCGCGGCTTTGCCCTGAATAACGATCTGGAAGACTGGCTGGAAGCAGAAATTGAAGTCGAAGGGTATTTGAATTCATTTCAAGACTAGCCGGATGGTCACTATTTTAATCGCTGGGAAATTATAAAATGAGCAATCTGCTGGAACAATTAAAAAACATGACTGCCATTGTTGCCGATACAGGTGATATTGAAGCCATCCGTAGTCATCATCCTGAAGATGCGACCACGAATCCGTCGCTATTGCTTAAAGCGGCGAGCTTGCCTGAATACGCTCCGCTGATTGATCAGTCGATCCGCTGGGCGCAGTTGCAAAGTCAGGATGCTGCACGGCAATCCTATGATGCGATGGATAAGCTCTCTGTTGCGGTCGGGTTGGAAGTGCTTAAAATCGTTCCCGGGCGTGTTTCAACGGAAGTGGATGCCCGGCTGTCGTTTGACACTCAGGCCACACTGCTTAAAGCACGCCAGCTGATTGCTTTGTATAACGCGGCAGGGGTCGCGAATGAACGCGTATTGATCAAAATCGCGTCCACCTGGGAAGGCATACGCGCAGCCCAAATACTCGAACATGAAGGCATCTGCTGCAATCTTACGCTGATGTTCGGGTTTGCTCAGGCACGCGCTTGTGCCGAAGCGGGCGTAACACTGATTTCCCCGTTTGTCGGTCGCATTTTTGACTGGCAAAAGAAAAACGAAGGACGAACCGAGATTCCTTGCGAAGAAGATCAGGGTGTGCTGTCGGTCCGCGCTATCTACCAGTATTACAAACAATATGGCTATCCGACTACCGTGATGGGCGCTTCGTTTCGCAACAGCGGGGAAATTCTTGCCTTAGCTGGCTGCGACAGGCTGACCATCAGTCCGCAATTACTGGAAGAATTGCAAACAACCGAAGGTCTGCTGCAGCGCCGCCTGAGTTATAGCGGTGCGATCAAGCCACGGCCTGCCTCAATGACTGAAGCCGAATTTCGCCGGGAAATGAATCAGGATGCCATGGCAACGGAAAAGCTCGCGGAGGGAATCCGCGGTTTTATTGCGGATCAGATCAAGTTGGAAAAGTTGCTGGCAGAAAAATTGCATGGCATGCAGCGTGATTGACGTATGACGGTTGAACAGCCGGAATATGCCTTGTTTGAGAAGGATAATGCCTTCGAGGTAAGGCGATATAAACCGATGATTATTGCTGAAACCTATGTCGACGGCTCGCTCAGCTATGCATCCGGTGCCGGCTTCAGAAGAGTTGCCGGATATATTTTTGGCGATAATACGTCTCAAAAGAACCCGGTGCCCGAAAAAATTTCCATGACTGCGCCGGTTACCGTCGAAAAACAGTCAGCATCGGGCACTGAAAATCCGGCTGCGCGATGGCGTTTGCATTTCGTTATGCCGGCAGGCTTGCCATTGGGCAGTTTGCCCGTGCCGAACGACAGCCGTATTTTTCTGCGGGAAATTGCTGAACATCAAACAGCGGCGATGGTTTTCACCGGATTGGCCGGCGAAGCAATAGTTGAACTGAAAATCAGTGCATTGCTCAAGTGGATAGCCGCGCACGGCTATGTGGCTATTTCAGCGCCACAACTGGCCCGCTATAATCCACCCTGGACGTTGCCCTTCTTGCGGCGCAATGAAATATTGATCAATATCAGCTGATGGTACGGCGCTGCTGCACCAGTTGATCAATTGCACGTATGCGCGCCTGTTGCACAGCCATCGGAATCATACGGCTATCCTGGCATTGTCCGGCAATCTCTCCCGCATCCACGGCGCGCGCGACTTCAAGTAATTGCAGCAGATAATCGCTTTGAGGATATATATCCTGTTCGTGTTCCCATCTGCCCCTCGCATCTGCTGCACAAGCCTGCAGCAACTGTTCAAAGCGGGCGGGACGGCGCCAGGCATCGGTAGACTGGAATAACTTGATGAGGGTATTGCTACGTAATTCGCATGCCCTGTGTATATCGCTGTGAAAGCGTGCGGCCAGTAAGGCAAGATCGCGACATTCGCCGGTTGCACGCAGTCGATCTGACAGTGTTTTGACCAGACCTACGCTGCGTAATTCATGACCGATATGGCGCGGTAACACATCGCGCGGTGTGGTGGCCTTGCCCAGATCATGGCCTAAGGCGGCAAAACGCACTTCGAGAGCATAGTTATGGCGTGCGGCATCGTCTATCACCAGCATGGTGTGCAGGCCGCAATCGATTTCCGGATGATATGTAGCCGTTTGCGGCACACCGAACAGCGCGTCGATTTCCGGCATGATTTTTTCAAGGGCACCGCAGCTTCTTAAGGTATTGAAGAAGCGCGAAGGATGCTGTTCCATCAAGCCGCGCGCCAATTCCTGCCAGACGCGTTCAGGCACCAGCGCATCCACTTCGCCATTGCTGACCATGTCGCGCATCAGCGTCAGGGTTTGCGGTGCAATACTGAAAGCGAAACGCGCAGCAAAGCGGTCGCCGCGCAAAATGCGCACCGGATCTTCATTGAAGGCATGGCTTACATGGCGCAGAATGCCGGCGTGCAAATCATCGACACCGTGATGCGGGTCGATCAGATTTCCTTCATCATCCTGTGCGATGGCATTGACGGTGAAATCACGGCGCAACAGATCTTGTTCCAGTGTAACCTCAGGTGAGGCGTACACTGAAAATCCCTTGTAACCCAGCGCGGTTTTTCGTTCGGTGCGGGCCAGGGCATATTCCTCATGGGTTTTGGGGTGCAGAAAGACCGGGAAATCACGGCCTACCGGCATAAAACCTTGTGACACCATTGCTTCTGGTGTGCTGCCAACCACAACCCAGTCATGGTCTTTGACGGGCAGTCCCAGCAGGCGGTCACGTACCGCGCCACCTACGCAGTAAATTTTAACGGGCTGCTTCATGGCGCAGGAGACTTGTCGTCAAGCGTTTCAGTTGCCGTGTCTCCGGTTTTTCCGTTGATGATACCGATGCGTACTTTTAAAGAGCGCGGCGGATCACCGAATTGCCGGGCGTAGTACACGGTATTGCTCATCACTTTTTTCACATAATCACGGGTTTCATCGAAAGGGATGGTTTCGGTATAAATTGCCCCTTCCAGCGGGGCGTCAGCACGCCAGCGTCGCGCACGTCCGGGTCCTGCGTTGTAAGCGGCCGAGGCCAGCACAGGGCTGTCATCCAGTGACGACAACATGGTTTTCATGTAATACGTGCCCAGCGTCAAATTGGTTTCGAGTTGATGTAACAGGGACTCCTTGTAGTCCTTTAAACCCAGTTTTTTAGCTATCCAGCGTGCAGTCGTTGGCATGACCTGCATCAATCCTGAAGCACCTACGCCAGACTTGGCCGTGGTGACGAAGCGGCTTTCCTGGCGCATCAAGCCATACACCCAGGCCTCGTCCAGATGGTTTTCTTCTATATGTGCGTGCATGGCTGAACGATAGGGTGCCAGATAGCGCAAACTGAAGTCGTGTACGGACACGGTTTTTTCTGCTGTACTAATGGCACGATCATACATTTCATTGCGTCTGGCAATTTCGGCAGCGGTGATCAATTCCTGATCGCTGAACTTGCGTATTGCCCAGTTCCATTCTTGCAGTGCATCAACGCGTATATTCATGCGGTACAGGGTAAGCGCGCGTTGTATGCCGGGTAAGTTTGTAATGTCCGACAATTCCTGTTTGCCCGGTTGATAGGCAGGTTGTACTGCGCTGAGTACCGGCGTATCAGCTAATTCTTCAGCCGCGAGTTGACCGTAAAAGCTGGATTCAGCACTTAACGGCAGGAAAATGTGCTTCGCTTCGGCAATCCGACCGCTAGCTTGTAAAGCACGCGCTTGCCAGTATCGCCAGGCAGATTCGTTGCGCTGTGTTTCAGTCATGGCATGAATGCCGGATAAAACTTCGCCCCAATCCTGTATCCGTAGTGCCGTGCGTACATGCCAGGCTAATTGCTGCTCGTTCTGTGGTGAGTTGCCCGCTTGTTTGAACCATTTTAGTGCCCGTATATCCTGTTTGCGCGCCGCTTCATAGGCTAACCAACTCAGAAAATAGTGCTGTTCCTTCTCGGGAAAGGACTGTTCAATGATTTCCCAGCGTTCAGAAGCCAGATCGGGGGAGAGTTTGGCCAGGCGCTGTAGGGCAAACAAGGCAACGGCGCGCTGGCCATAACTGGCAAGTTTCGGGTTCTTCAGATATTTGCCGGGATTGTCCATTGCCTGATCCAGTGCCTTGACCGGCATTGCGCGATTGCCGGTCAGTTGCCCTGTCAGCGATTTAGCCAGAGACAGATTGCCCGCTTCCAGAGCAAGTCGCACTCTTGCCACGATATCCTGCTGGCTGATGACGTCAGCCTTGATGGCTACCTCAAACAATGCCGTACAATTGTCAGGCATATCCGTGGCGGTGAACCATAAGTCGTGCACTTCATCCAGCACAGTCTTTTTCCGGGTTCTGATGCGTGATTGCATCGCATAACAATTTAATTCGGTATCAGCGTTAATCACATGCGGATATTCGCTGTCGAACAATTCCCATTGCTGTTTTTTGCCCAGCGATTTTAGCCATTCTCCGCGCAAGCGATTAAGCAGCGGCGTGTCATCAGGACGCGCCAGAAATGCCCGTATTTCAGCAATATCTGCGGTATCCAGCTTGATGCGTAATTGATAATAGCTGGTGTAAACTTCCAGTGGCGTCTTTTGTAAGTGCTGAGAATAGAGTGCTAGTTTGTCGGCATCTCCCGAGCGATAAGCATCGCGGGCAGCCAGAAAATCGTCACTCTGATCAGCCTGCACGGTGCGGGTAATCAGTAACAGCAACACTAAAAGGAATTTTATCGGGGACATCGGCAGGCATGATGAACTAAACTGCTGATAAGCATACCATAATGAGGGCAGACTACCGTAATGTAAACGTTTTATTTAACCTTTCCGGATTATCATCGCGTCAGGCTGTTCGGAATCGAACAGCCGTTCTGTATAATCGCCGGTTTTTCGAGAGGCATGCCATGTGGTTTAAGAATATTTTCATCTATCGTCTGCCTGCTGATTGCGCCGTAACAGTCGCAATGCTACAGGAAAAACTGGCAGCAAAACCCTTGCAGCCCTGTAGCGGCCTAGATAAGCAAAGTCGGGGCTGGGTGTCATGCAGGGGGGACGACAGGCTGGTGCATACCGCCAACGGGCAGATTTTGTTTGCCTTGGGCGTTGAGCAAAAGTTATTGCCCGCTTCCATCATTAACCGCTTTGCCAAAGAGCGCGTCACCGATATTGAAGCGCAGCAGGGCTATAAAGTCGGCCGCAAAGAAATGAAGGATATCAAGGAAGCGGTCACCGAAGCATTGCTGCCGCGTGCTTTTGCACTCTTGCGCACCACTTATGCGTGGCTGGACTTGCAAAATGGCCGGCTGATTATTGATGCCGCGTCTGCCGCCCGCGCAGAAGAGTTGCTGGAGTTTTTGAATAAGACACTGGATGAATTGCAGGTTAAACCACTGCACACCGAGCTGTCACCGGTTGCCGCCATGACTGACTGGCTGGCAGGAGAACAGGCTCCGGCAGGATTTACCATTGATCGCGAACTCGAATTGCGTGCGACCGGTGAGAGTAAAGCTACGGTTCGCTATGCCAATCACGTGCTGGAAGGCGAAGAAATCCTCTCTCATATTGCCGCAGGGAAACGCGCGACACGTTTGGGCTTGACCTGGAATGACCGTATTTCTTTTGTTTTAACCGAGCAGTTGCAAATCAAGCGTCTCGAATTTCTCGACATCATCAAGGAAGAATCTACTACGCTGGCGGACACCGCTGACGAGTTGTTTGATCTGGATTTCACGCTGATGACAGGAGAACTTGCAAAAATGCTGACCGATTTGACGGATGCGCTGGGTGGAGAAAAGGCAGCGTAGGTCGGGATTCATCCCGACAAGGTCGGGTTAAAACCCGAACTACAGGTAGAGTTGCCGTTCGCGTTCCGCTTCTGTTGGTTCAAAGCCTGAAGTTTCGTAGTGTTTGAAAATGGCGCTGACGACTTGCTGAGGATCATCAATCAGCTGGATTAAGTCGATATCCTCAGGCTGAATGACCTTTTCTTCGAGCAGGGCGGTTCTGAACCAGTCCAGCATGCCGCCCCAGAATTTCGAACCCACCAGGATAATCGGAATGCGGCGCGTTTTACCTGTTTGCACCAGCGTCAGCGCTTCCATCAATTCGTCCAACGTGCCAAAGCCGCCGGGCATCACCACATAGGCATTGGCGAATTTGACAAACATCACCTTGCGGGCGAAAAAATGCTGGAAAGACTGGCTGATATTCTGGTAGGGATTGTTGGATTGTTCATGCGGCAATTGAATATTCAGGCCGACACTCGGCGACTTGCCGTAGAAAGCCCCCTTGTTGGCCGCTTCCATGATACCGGGACCGCCGCCGGAAATCACTGCAAAGCCCGCATCGGAGAGCAGGCGTGCGATTTCCTCCGTCAGTTTGTAAAAAGGCTGATCAGGTCGGGTGCGTGCGCTGCCGAAAATACTGACTGCAGGACGAATTTGCGCCAAACGGTCTGTTGCGGAAACAAACTCTGACATAATGCCAAATACGCGCCATGCCTCTTTTGCATCCCAGGCCGCTGGAATATCGGATAATGGCAGCTTCGGCGATTCGTTCATAAATAAACCCTTAAAATAAAATGCCTGCTAAAACTTTGCTTCTGGTGGACGGTTCATCGTTCCTGTACCGTGCGTTTCATGCCATGCCGGATATGCGTAATCACGAAGGTTTCCCGACTGCCGCGATTTATGGTGTACTCAATATGTTGCGTCGCCTGCGTCAGGATTACCCGTCGGATTATAGCCTGTGCGTATTTGACGCAAAAGGAAAAACCTTTCGCGACGACCTTTATCCGCAATATAAGGCGACTCGCCCGTCCATGCCGGCGGATCTGGCGTTGCAAATTGAGCCGCTGCATCAGGCTATCGCCGCCTCAGGCTGGAAAATCTTCATCATTTCCGGTGTGGAAGCGGATGATGTCATCGGCACCCTGGCGCGACAAGCCTCAAGGGACGGCGTGCGCTGCCTCATCGCCACCGGCGACAAGGATCTGGCGCAGCTGGTTGATGAACATGTCACGCTGATCAATACCATGAACAACGAGGTGCTTGACATTGCCGGCGTTAAAGTCAAATTTGGCGTTCCGCCCGAGCTGATTATCGACTACCTGTCGCTGATCGGTGACACGGTGGACAACGTGCCCGGCGTGACAAAGGTCGGCCCGAAAACGGCTGTCAAATGGCTGAATCAGCACGGCTCACTGGAAAATCTGATACGCAATGCGGATACCATTAGCGGCGTGGTGGGTGTTAATTTGCGCAATGCGCTGGACTGGTTGCCGCAGGCGCGGCAGCTGATTACGGTGAAATGCGACGTGCCTGATTTGCCAGATTATAGTGAAATGATAGCGCCCGCCCAGGATAAGGCAATACTCGCCGCACTGTTTGAAAAGCTGGAATTCAAAACCTGGCTGCGCGAACTTAAAGCTTCATCAGCACTTGAAGCGGTGCGCGTGACTTTATTGCAGGATACGCATGAGTCATCGGAACCTGTGAGTTCGCCTCAGGAGAGCACCGCGGATGAAGAGCCGGGTGAAATGGAGGCTGCGTCCGCTCAAAGTCCCGTTGAGGTCGCTACGGCTGATGAAGCTGCGCATACCGACGGCCATCATTATCAGACCATTCTGACCGACGCGCAGTTGGCTGCCTGGCTGGAAAAAATGCTTGCCGCAGAGCTGGTCTGTCTGGATACCGAAACGACCGGGCTGGATGTAATGGATGCGCAACTGGTGGGGATCTCCTTCTCGATTCGGCCGCACGAGGCCGTTTATCTGCCGCTGGCACACATTTATCCCGGCGCACCGGATCAGCTGGATCGCAGTCGGACGCTTGAAAAACTCAAACCGTGGCTGGAGAGCGCATTGCACAAAAAAGTCGGCCAGAATCTCAAATTTGATAAACATATCTTCGCCAATCACGGTGTGGTGCTGGCGGGAATCTTTGACGACACGCTGCTGGAGTCCTACGTGCTGGAGAGTCATAAATCGCATGACATGGATAGCCTGGCGCTGCGCCATCTCAATGTCAAAACCATCAGCTTTGCAGAAATCGCGGGCAAGGGCGCAAAGCAGATTTGTTTCGATCAGGTTGACTTGACGCTTGCCACGCACTATGCCGCTGAAGATGCCGACATCACTTTGCAATTGCATCAGGCACTGATACCGCAAATCGAAAAAGGGCTTCAGCATGTGTACCGGAACATCGAGTTGCCGGCCATGCAGGTGCTGTACACCATGGAACGTAACGGCGTCTTGCTCGATTGCAATCTTTTGCATATTCAAAGCCATGAATTGGGTATCAAGCTGAATGAACTGGAGAAACGTGCGTTTGAGGCTGCCGATCAGCCGTTTAATCTGAATTCGCCCAAGCAGATTCAGGAGATTTTGTTCGAAAAACTGGAACTGCCGGTCAAGAAAAAAACCCCCAAGGGGGCGCCCTCCACTGATGAAGAAGTGTTGCAGGAACTGGCGCTCGACTATCCTTTGCCGAAAATACTGCTCGAATATCGCGGTATGGCAAAATTGAAGTCGACTTATACCGATAAATTGCCGAAAATGCTCAACCGGCACACCGGACGTGTGCATACCAGTTATTCGCAAGCGGTGGCGGTAACCGGACGTTTGGCTTCCAGTGATCCGAATTTGCAAAATATCCCGATTCGCAGCCCCGAGGGGCGTCGCATCCGCGAAGCCTTCATCGCGCCACCGGGCAGTTATATTGTGGCCGCTGATTATTCGCAGATAGAACTGCGCATCATGGCGCACCTGTCCGCTGATGCGGGTTTGCTGACAGCCTTTGCCAAGGGGGAAGACGTGCATCGTGCTACAGCCGCCGAGATCTTCATGATGACACCCGACGAGGTGACGCATGAACAACGCCGTTATGCCAAGGTAATCAATTTCGGTCTGATCTACGGTATGTCGGCATTCGGTCTGGCCAAGCAGCTGGGGATAGAGCGGGGGGCGGCTCAAGCTTACATCGAGCGTTATTTCGCGCGTTATCCGGGGGTTAAGCATTATATGGACAGCACCCGTATGGAAGCGAAGCAGCAGGGTTATGTCGAAACCGTGTTCGGGCGACGTCTGTGGCTGCCGGAAATCAATAGCAGTATTGCCATGAAACGTCAGGGGGCGGAAAGGGCGGCGATCAATGCGCCTATGCAGGGCACAGCGGCGGACTTGATCAAGCTGGCGATGATTGCGGTGCAACACTGGCTGGAGACGGAAAACTTGCAAACCCGCTTAATCATGCAAGTTCACGATGAACTGGTGCTGGAAGTGCCGGAAGCTGAATTGCAACGGGTTAAGGATAACCTGCCGGGTCTGATGTGCAATGTCGCCGAACTGAATGTGCCACTGCTCGTTGAACTGGGTTCAGGGAAAAACTGGGATGAGGCACATTAAGGTCTGGTTTTTGGGCCGACACATTGGCTACCGTCCGCAAGCGGTGCCGTTCATTTCCGGATGTACATTAACAACAACGTCGCCGGTGGAAGACCGGCAGCTGGTTACTTTTTAGCTTTTACTATCATGCCAATACGTTGTGCACGCAGAAACTCAGCTTTATTCAAGCTTCGTTTTCTTGCGTCGCCTGGCTGACTGACTTTGCCCGCGCACAGTGGCTCAGGGTGATGGTGTATCATGGAAGCCTGTATCTTGCCATTTTCTATGCGGTTTTCACCTTCGTCACTCGAATTTATTGAAATTTATTGATCATTATGATGTTATTTATTTGGATGCGACCAGTGCCTGTTTTTAGCTTTATCAATTTATGTTGCTGCTGATTGCGCTGGCAGGTTTTTATGCCGGAGTTCAGAATACGCTGGCTGGCGGAGGTTCCTTTATTACTTTCCCTGTCTTGCTGCTGGCGGGACTGAATCCCCTGGCGGCCAATATCACTTCTACCATCGCGCTGTTTCCGAATCAGATCGTTTCGTCTTTTGCCGGTCGTAAGCTTGCGGGCGGTGCGGGTGGCTTGAGTCTGGGAAATCTGTTTGCGCTGAGTATTGCCGGTGGCGTCGCCGGGGCATTGCTGCTGCTCAATACGCCGGTGAGCATCTTCGCCCATTTGGTGCCTTGGCTGGTGTTATTTGCCACAACGATTTTTGCCTGGGGTAATTTTCGTAAAAAACCGCTGCATGCCGTCGCTGTTTTACCTGTCTGGATGCTGGCGCTGATTCAGTTCAGTATAGGCATTTACGGGGGATATTTCGGTGGTGGAATTGGTTTTCTGATGCTCGCCATGCTGACTATTTTGGGTCAGCAGGTACGCATGGCGGCCGCGACCAAGAATATACTGGCAATGGCGATGAATGCATCGGCAGTCGCCTTGTTTATATTTTCAAAACAGGTCGATTGGCACGCTGCATTGGCGCTTGCGGCAGGCGGCATCGGTGGCGCTGTGGCGGGTAGTTGGTTATTGCCTAGAATGCCGGAAAAAATGCTGCGCAGATTTGTGGTTCTGGTGGGTGTCGTGCTGACTGTCTGGTTATTTCGGCGTTAATTTGTCGATTGATGATAGTCCTGGCGCAATGTTTGTTGCTACGGCGATACGCATATGACCCGCAGGGAAGTCGATAGCAAAAAACGGCCCTGCGGGCATCAAACCGGGGTGCTTCAGCAGAAAATATAAATCCTTATGATTAAAATGGGAATTAGGGCTAAAGCCTGACTGAAACAGGCGGGAATGCGCGACAGTATGTCGCAAATGGCTTTACTTGCCGCATAAGGGTATGCCATTATGGCGAAGTTGTATTATGTAGTAAGAAGAGATGCGTGGATTGTTCGTTCTTATTGAGCAAATCACGCATTATTTTATAATTTGCTCTTGGGAGGAGAAACTGTGGAAGCTACTCAAGCGACACCAGTAAAATACGACATGGATGTGGTCAGATGGTTCACCATCGCGGCTGTCATTTATGCAGTTGTAGGTACGTTGATTGGTGTGTATATTGCATACGAATTGGCGTTTCCGTTTTTGAATTTTGACATCCCGGAAATTACTTTCGGTCGTCTGCGTCCGCTGCATACCAATGCGGTGATTTTTGCCTTCGGCGGCTGTACGCTGATGTCAACTGGTTATTACATCGTGCAACGCACGGGTGCGACCAAACTTTGGAGCAATACGCTGGCCTGGTTTACCTTTTACGGCTGGAATCTGATTATTGTCTGCGCGGTGGTCACTTTGCCGCTGGGTCTGTCAGAAGGTAAGGAATACGCAGAGTTGCCATGGTGGGTGGATATCATGATTGCTGTTGTCTGGCTCTCATATGGATTCAACTACATCATGACTGTTGCGATTCGTAAAACTTCGCACATTTATGTGTCCAACTGGTTCACCATCGGCATGATCGTCATGATCACCTATCTGCATGTGGTCAACAGTCTGGCGATTCCTGTAGATTGGGCAACTTCCTATTCGATCTTCTCCGGCGTTCAGGATGCGATGATTCAATGGTGGTGGGGTCATAATGCGGTTGGTTTCTATCTGACTGCCGGCTTCCTCGGTATCATGTATTACTTCGTTCCCAAGCAATCCGGTCGTCCTGTGTTCTCATACCGTTTGTCCGTGTTGCACTTCTGGACATTGACTTTCGGTTATGTATGGCTGGGCGCTCACCATCTGCAATATACCGCATTGCCTGACTGGACCGGCTCTTTAGGTGCTGCGATTTCTCTGGCCATGATCATCCCTTCATGGGGCGGTGCGATGAACGGTATGATGACTTTGTCCGGTGCCTGGGACAAACTGCGTACTGATTACATCCTGCGCTTCCTGGTCACAGCCCTGGCGTTCTATGCGATGTCTACCTTTGATGGCCCGGTTATGGCAATCAAATCTGTCAATGCCTTGTCGCATTACACGGACTGGACTATTGGTCACGTTCATGCAGGCGCGTTGGGCTGGATGGCGATGATTTCCTTCGGTGCGTTGTACCATCTGGTCAAGAAGTTGTGGAATACCGAAATGTATTCCGACAAGCTGGTGAACGTGCATTTCTGGATTGCGCTGATCGGCACGGTAACTTACGTCGTGGCGATGTGGGTGTCCGGGATCATGCAGGGCCTGATGTGGCGTGATTACGATGAGTTCGGTACGCTGACCTACACCTTTGTTGAATCAGTATCGGCTATGCATCCGTATTATGTGATGCGTGCGACCGGTGGATTGCTCTTCAATCTGGGTACCTGGATCATGCTGTTTAATGTGGTGATGACAATACGCAAGGCTGTCGCTGTTCGCGGCATCAATGCTGTCGCAGCCAGAGCATAAGGGGAGAAAAATATGTCTGATCACGATAAACTTTATTCAACCAAATTTCAGGATAAGATTGAACGCAGCGCCGTCCTGATGTTCGTTCTGGTCGCCATTGCCGTCGCAGTCGGTGGTATTGTGGAAATTGTGCCTTTGTTCTACCTGCCGAATACCGGCATGTCGGGCGGAGATGGTACGTTTAACAATACCCAGCATAAAGATATGCAGGGCAATTCTATTCCGATGGACAAGATCGTCTGGAATCCGGCAACCTCGGCTCACAAGACGTTACCTTCACTGGTTAATCCGCAGCCGACTGACTGGCAGCCCGGAGATGGCGTACGTCCTTATACCGCGCTTGAACTGACTGGTCGTTATGTGTATATCCGCGAAGGTTGCTACTTGTGTCACTCGCAGATGATACGTCCGTTCCGCGATGAAAAAGATCGTTATGGTCACTATTCAATCGCTGAAGAGTCGATGTACGATCACACCTTTCAGTGGGGTTCCAAGCGCACCGGACCTGATCTGGCTCGTGTGGGCGGCAAGTATTCCGATGAATGGCATCGTAAGCATCTGAAATACCCGCGTGACGTGGTGCCTGAATCTGTCATGCCTAACTTCTTCTGGCTGGACAAGATGCCGGTTGATGTGAACAAAACGGTGAAGACCCTAAAAGTCATGACGCAGATGCCGTTCAATCCTGTTCCAAAGTCGATTTATACCGAGGCATATATTGCAGCTGCACCGGCGGAACTCAAGGATAAGACGGATTTGGATGCGGTGATTGCTTTCCTGCAAGGCCTGGGAAATCAGGTCAAGTTTGAAGAAGGTGTCGACTACCGTGACTAAACTGCTGAGCTACCTGCATACCGATTGGGTAAGTATGACGAGCAACGACTGGCAGGGTGTACTTTTAACAGTCGCGGCTTTTGTCGCCATGATCGCAGCGTATGTGATGGTGTTCAATCCCAGGAACAAGGATGCCTTTGAAGCGCAGAGCGACATGGTTCTGCGCGACGAAGGCGACTACAACAATTCAGGAGATAAAAAATGAGTGATAATCACGACTCCGCTAGCGGCGTGCCGACTTCAGGGCATGTCTGGGATGATGATTTGGCGGACTTTGTCAACCAGCCACCGAAATGGTGGATGCTTGGCCTGACAGCAAGTGCAATTTGGGTAGTGGTATATTTGCTGATCTATCCGGCTATTCCATTGCCATCCGCAGGGACCTTTTTCAAGGGTATCGGTTTGCCCGGCTTGAATGTGCCACAACCGGGTGTCGATGCGAAAGACAATAACAAGTGGACTGCAATCAAGGAATTGTCTCAGGATCAGGCTGAGTTGGATGCGGTGCGTAAACCCTTTGAAGATAAAATCAAGGTAATGACACCCGCCGCCATTTTGGCAGACGATAAATTGACCGAATATGTAACACGTTCCGGTAAGGTATTGTTTTCTGATAACTGCGCCGCCTGCCATGGTCAAAACGGTAAGGGTACTTTCCAGTCCGGCAAGTTTGCAATGCGTGAGCAAGGCTATATGGCACCGATTCTGCTGGATGATGACTGGTTGTATGGCGGTAAGATTGATGATATCTATACCTCTATCTCTGGTGGTCGTCAGGGCATGATGGTTGCGCACAAAGATAGTCTGTCCGCACAGCAAATTGACGATGTTGCAAAATACGTCAAGGCGATGAGCGAAGAAGGCGGTAAGGATAAGGCTGACGCTGATTCCGCAGTTGCTGCTGGCAAAAAGGTTTTTGCTGAAAGCGATTGTACAGCCTGTCACGGTGCAGATGCCAAGGGTATGGCGGCTATGGGTTCTGCCAATCTGACGGATAAAATCTGGCGCTTTGACGGATCAATTGCAGGTATCACGCAAACGATCACTTACGGTGTCAATTCCGGCGATCCGCAAGCACGCGTCGCGATCATGCCTGTCTGGTTGAAGAAAGATGAACAGGGCCACGTGGTCAGTAAGCTTGATGAAACTGCAATCAAGAAACTGGCAGTTTATGTTTATAAGTTCGGTGGCGGTCAGAAGGATGAAGTTGCAGCAGCTCCGGCTGTCGAAGCTGTTCCTGCTGCTAAATAAATCACTGTTTGTCTGCGTGGTATATCCGCGCAGACTTGATGAAAGGAACCAACATGCATCACGACTTTGTATTCTGGGCTTTGGCCATCGCAGGTGTAGGTGCTTTTACTGTACTTGCAGGCTTTTTGGGCTACCTGCTCAAAAATGCGATATGTAAAAAAAGTGGCGAGAAATAATCAGTTTTTCGTTTGAAAAAAGGGGGGGGCTAGCCTCCTCCTTTTTGCGTTGCTGGATACCAGGTATGCCCTGAGTGAATTTTTCTGGCGGGTATGGATTCCTATCATCCCGGTTGATATTTTGTCATGTCCGCGCCCTCTCCCCAACCCTCTCCCGGAAGGCGAGGAGACTAGCGTATAACGGCGAATTTCAGATTAGATTGGAAGAGTTTAGTCAACGCGTATTAATAGCGAATATGAAATATGAGGGGTTGGTCATGAGTGAAGCAACAAACAAGCAGCTTGATAATTCCAGCAATGTTACGGATATCTACAGCGAACATATTGAATGGGCCACCAATCTGGGTGAGAAAACCATCCATGCCAAGCGCGCACCCGGTCGCTTTCGCACACTCAAGTATTTTACTGAATCACTTTGGTTGATTTTCTTTTTTGGCGCTTATCTGCGCTGGAACGGTAAGCAGGCGGTTCTGCTTGATGTGAATAATCGTCAGTTCCATATCTTTAACATCACTATTTTGCCGCAGGATATCTGGATGGTCTCCCTGTTGCTGTTGCTGATGGCAATGACCTTGTTTGCGGTGACATCGGTAGCCTCACGTGTTTTCTGCGGTTACTTCTGTTTTCAGACTGCCTGGGTTGATCTGTTTACCTGGATAGAAGAAAAAATTGAAGGCAATCCCAATAAGCGTCACAAGCTCGATGCAGCACCGCTGAGTCTGCATAAAATCAGGGTGAAAGCAACCAAGCACCTGATCTGGTTTGCGATTGCCATTTTTACCGGTATCAGCTTCACGGTCTGGTTTGTCGATGCGCATAGCTACTGGGATGATTTACTTCATTTTCATCTGTCCGCTATAGAAAAAGCGACCCTGTTTGCCTTTACTATGGGCACTTATGTGCTGGCTGGTTTTCTGCGTGAACAGACCTGTTTGTGGCTGTGCCCGTATGCCCGTATTCAGGCGGTGATGGCAGATTCACAGACCATTCTGCCGGCTTATGATTTGCAGCGCGGCGAGCCGCGTGGCAAACTGCAAAAAGGCAAGGTTATCGAGAAACAGGGCGATTGTATCGATTGTTTTCAATGCGTTCAGGTTTGCCCGACTGGTGTGGATATTCGCGACGGTCAACAATTAGGTTGCATTACCTGCGGCTTGTGCCTGGATGCCTGTGACTCGGTGATGGATAAAATAGGTCGTCCTCGCGGTCTGATTCGCTATGCGTCGCTGGATGAGTTGGAAGGCCGTTCGGTTAAGAAGATATACCAGCACCCGCGTACTTTTATCTATGTCGGGATTTTGTTGCTTGCGCTGAGCGGTATTATTTACGGCTTGACGCATCTGGGTAATTTGACCTTACGCGTGGCACCTGAGCGTCAGCCTTTGTATGTAACCATGAGCGATGGATCAATACAGAACAAGTATACTTTTAAAGTGCTGAACAAGACGGACAAAGATGTAGAGGTTAAAGTCAGTGCTGAAGGCGGCATCCCCGGGCAGATACTGGTTGATGCCGATAAGCCGCAACTGATACATCACGGCAAGGCTGCTGGATTTACAGTATTTGTCAAAGCGCCGGGTGCAAATGTGCACGAAGAAGTCACTAAAATTGAATTTCGCGTTGTCAATATCCTGAATCCGGCCATGTCCGCTGAATATGATACGGTGTTTAATGGCCCCGAGGATGAACATGGGCACGAGCATAAGTAGTGAGTAGTAAGTAGTGCACCCGCAAGGGGCAGTCCGTGCGGTGCCCGCAGCGAATGCTGCGACCGCTACGCTCAGTGGTAAGTGGATTAATGAAAGGCAGAAAATGATTTCTCAAAAAAACAAGCAGGGCTGGCGCAATCCGTGGGTGTTGGGTTTGCTGGCGATTATGATGTCCGGCGTAATGATCAATGCGCGTTTTGTCTGGAATGTATTGAATAATCCGGTGCGTGTGCTGGATAATGATTACACCGTGCTAAAGCATAATCAGTATGATGCAAAGTGGTTGCAGCAGCAGTCAGAGCGCTCTACTTTGGGTTGGACGCTCAACCTGCATTCACCCAGTCAGTTGGAAAATGACAGTCTGGCGAAGCCCGATGAGGCGCGCTTCATTCTGATGAAAAGTCCCGCATTGATGAAGCTTGAATTGCATGACAAGCAAGGTCATCCGGTGCAAGGTGGTAAAGTGCTCATCAAGGCGCAGTGGCCCGGAGATCCGCATTATGATTTTTCAGGCGCATTCAAAGAAGTCACGCCGGGTAATTATGAGGGCAGTCTGGCTTTCCCTCGGGCCGGTAATTGGGATATGATTATCACTGCAGATCGTGCCGGCAGCCAATTTTCCACTGAACAAAAAGTCTTCGTTGCTATTTCCAAGTAATACTGGTTTATTCCTTCATGTCAGAATCTGAATCAGGGCACCTCGCGCTTGCGGGGTGTTTTCATTGCGGCTTGCCCGTTGCTGCGGATATCAATTTCCATACGCAACTGGATGAAGCGCAGCGGGTGTTTTGTTGCTTCGCCTGCCAGGCGGTGTGCGTCGCAATTTTTGACGCTGGTTTGCAGGGGTTTTATCAGCGCACGCCGGAAGGCATCTTGCTGGCACCGCCGCCAACGCCGCCCCGTGATGTTGAGATGTATGATCTGGAGGAAATTCAGCAGGAATTTGTCAGTTGTCAGGGCGAGATACGCGAAGCGCATTTACTGGTGGAAGGTATCCATTGTGCCGCCTGCGTCTGGCTGATCGAGCGCAGCATGATGCGCATAACGGGGGTGCGCTCAGCCGGTGTCAACCTTGCCGGAAAACGTTTGCATCTACGCTGGGATAGCAGCGAGGTTAAGTTATCCGAGCTGATACATAAATTATCCCGGGTTGGCTATTCCGGTGTGCCCTACGATCCGGAAGTTGCAGAAGGAACGATGAAACGCGTCAATCGCGCCTTGTTGTACCGGCTTTTTTTCGCGGGTTTTGCCATGATGAACCTGAATCTGATTGCGATTGCGCTCTACAGCGGTGCGGATCATGGCGAATTTGTCCGTTTTTTTCAGTGGATGGCTTTTGCGCTGGCCACACCCGCCTTGCTGTATTCAGGCTATCCCTTCTTCAAGGGTGCCTGGACGGGATTGCGTAATGCCAGCCTGACCATGGATTTGCCGATTGCGATAGGTTTGTCTGTCACTTACCTGTTTTCACTGTATGTGACCCTGCAAGGCGGCACACAAGTGTATTTCGATACGGTCACCAATTTACTGTTTGTAATTCTGATCGGTCGTTATCTGGAAGGGATGTACCGGCATCAAGCCGTCTCCGCGACTAACCGTTTGATGGAGTTGCAGCCCAGAGTGGCTATTGTCCTGCAAGATGGCGCAGAAAAGATCTGCTCGGTGCGCGCAGTGACGGTCGGCGCACAGGTGCTGATCAAACCGGGTAGTCATATACCGATGGACGGGCGTGTAATTGACGGCAGTAGTGCGGTGGATGAGGCGATGTTGAGCGGCGAATCCATGGCGGTTAAAAAGCATCCGGGTGATCGGGTGATTGCGGGGACCTTGAATGGCAGCGGCGTGCTGATTGTCGAAGTGGAGGCCGCCTCGCAAGACTCTACCTTGTCGAAAATCATCCGGCTGGTGGAAGAGGCGCAGTCATCCCGTGCGCCGATACAGCGTCTGGCTGATGCCATCGTGCCCTGGTTTGTGCTGGTCACCTTGATCTTAGCCTGTTTATCTTTTTACCTTTGGTCGGCCAATTTTGAACACGCGCTGATGGTGGCAACCTCAGTTTTGATTATCACCTGCCCCTGCGCGCTGGGCATGGCGACCCCGATGTCGATCGCGGTGGCGTCGGGGCTGGGGGCGAAACACGGTATCTTGATTAAAAATGGCGTGGTACTGGAAACACTCTCCAAAGTGACGCATTTTGTTTTTGACAAGACCGGTACGCTGACAGAAGGCCGCATGAATGTGCATCAGGTGTTTGTCGCAGGAGGGCAGCACGAGGATGATTTGCTGTCCTTTGCCGCGGCGGTAGAACGTTATTCCGAACATAGTGTGGCCCGGGCGATTGTACTGGCGGCGGAGACCCGTCAACTGCCTTATCGCACTCTGACTGTGCAGGACTTTTATGCCACTTCAGGTGCCGGAGTCGCGGCAACTGTAGCGGATCATGCCGTGTTGCTGGGTACCCGTGAGTGGCTGCTGCGCAATCAAATTACCCTGGAGGGAGTTTTGATGGAGGCTGAGTCAGCGGCCCTGTCAGAAACTTGTGTGCATCTGGCCGTAGATGGCCGGCATGTGGCTACGCTGACCTTAGCTGATACCTTGCGGGCGGATACGCAGGCCTTGATTGACAGCTTGCGTGCCGCCGGCATTGGTATGACATTGCTCTCCGGCGACAGGCTGGCGGTTGCCGAGTCGATAGCAACGCAGTTAGGCGGCATGGAAGTCATCGCCGAAGTATTGCCGCAAGACAAGGATCGTACTATTCAACAACTGCAACAGCGGGGTGAACGCGTCGCCATGGTAGGTGACGGGGTGAATGATGCACCTGCCTTGATCCGTGCCGATGTGGGTATTGCGCTGGGTTCCGGTACGGATGTGTCGGTTGAGAGCGCGGACATCGTGCTGATGCACAATGAACTGGATAAGGTTCGTCTGGCAACGTTGTTGTCCAGATATACCTTACGCACCATCAAGCAAAATATCGGCCTGTCATTCGTCTATAACAGTATCATGGTGCCCATGGCCATGACAGGTCATGTCACGCCGTTGATTGCGGCTATCAGTATGCCGGTAAGCTCGCTGCTGGTGGTGGCTAATGCGGCGCGTATTCGTAATCTGTTTAAGGAAAAATAATAATGGATGTAATTTATAGCTTGATCCCGGGGATGGTGTTTTTCGGTCTGGTGTTTGTCGGCGTGCTGATCTGGGCGGTGAAAAAAGGTCAGTACGAAGACATGGAAGGCAATGCCAGCCGTATTTTGCTCGATGATGATGAAGATACCATGCTGCATCACGATCAAAAGGTGCATGCACCGAAAGCGTAATTTGCTCAACGCCTGCCAGCGTTGTCTGGCAATAGGGAAAGGCGACAGCAATACCGGACGGTATCAGGTTCAACGTCCCTGAACATTAGTTCAGCTATGCGCGAGATAGTAGTTAAGAAAATCTTCCGCAGGCAGAGGGCGGCTATAGTAGTAGCCCTGTATTTGATCGTATCCCATCTCTTGCATCAGTTCCAGTTGTTCCAGGGTCTCGACGCCTTCGGCAACAGTGGAAAGCCCAAGTGTTTGCGCCATGGCGATGATGGTTTTTGCGATCGCCACGTCATCCGTATTACCCGGGGTGTCTTTGATAAAAGCTCGGTCTATTTTTACGCAATCGATCGGGAAACGTTTCAGGTACGCCAGTGACGAATGACCTGTGCCGAAATCATCGAGTGCCAGATGGATGCCTCTTTTATGAATTTTGCTCAATAATTTGATCACCTCTTCCGGATCATCCATCACCATGCTTTCAGTGACTTCCAATTCCAGTGAATCGACGGAAAGTCCGGTTTCAGTCAGGGCTGTGTCGATCTCATTGAGCAGGGTGCCTGCGCGAAATTGCCGCGCGGAAAGATTTACGGCAACGCGTAACGGGCGAAGTCCGGTACTTTGCCATTGGGCGTTTTGACGGCAAGCTTCTCTGAGTACCCAGCGACCAATACCAATGATCAGGCCGGTTTCCTCGGCAACGGGAATAAATTCAACCGGGGAAATCATGCCGCGCACAGGATGAATCCAGCGAACCAGCGCTTCCATGCCGAGCAGGCAACCGGTTGCTGTGTCTACTTTAGGCTGATACTGCAAGCGCAATTCATTGTTGTCCACCGCGTGCTGCAAATCGGCGGCAAGCTGCAAGGCTTTCAACGCAGCATGGCTCATGGCTTCGTCATAGATGGCAAAATCGTTGCCTCCTGCACGGCGTACCCGATTGCAGGCAGAGGCGGCTTGTTGCACCAGCGATTCAACCATGTTTTCATGGCGTATTAGCATGGCGCCGATGGAGAGGGTTGAGAATAATTTATAATCTTCGACTTGTATTGGCTGCTGGGCCAGACTGAGCAACTGCGCAGCCCTCCCTTGTAGATCATGGCAAGGCAGGCAGAGCAGAACGAAGGCATTGCTGCCGAAGCGATAAAGTTTTTCCGTGTCGCCATCGAGTTCATGGCCTAGTCGCTGTGCGATCCTGATCAGCCATTTTTCGGTCTCGGCGGCACCATAACTCTCCAGAATTTCCTGCTCGCGGTCGGCAACGATCATTAACGCGCATCCCTCGCGCTGCTGCCCGAATGCCAGGCTCAGATCTTCGCGCAGCTTGTATTGATTGGGCAGACCGGTCGCGGCATCATAGAAAGCCTGGTAGGCCAGACGCGCTTCCGCCTGTTTGCGAGCGCTGGCATCCTTGAGATACAGATGAAATTCGGCGAAATCGGCCAGATAGGAGACGGTACATTCGAGCGTGTGTTGGCCACTGGTATATTCAAACTGTGTATTGACCGTTGTGCGTGCAACCGTCAAATGAAACTGTAAATCTGCAGGTAAAATTTGCTGTACGAACGAAATTCTAAATTGCCCAAGCAGTTTTTCTGTGGCCGGATTGGCGTAACGCACTTCACCTGTGGCACTCAGGCGCAACACCGGGTTAGGGTCTCGCTCGGCGAACAGGGCCAGTCTACGCCGCTCGGCACCTTCCTTGATGATGGTCACAACATAGTAACCGACAAAGAAAGCGACACCGAAAATCAGCACCGAGAAGCTGATCACCGAGCTGACCATAGTTGAACGCTGTCCTGAGAGTCTTTGCCAAGCGTGTTCACTGCCTGCTGGTTGGCCGAGTTAATCACGGCGAGCGTATTTTCAATTTGCCTGACCTGGGGCTTGATCTGAGCCAGAATGTCACGTGCCTTGTCCCAGTCCCTGACCTGTTCACTAACGGCAAGTGTGTTGGATAGCTGGACTGATGATTGCCAAAACGACATCAGTTGCGTTCGCAGTTGGGTGATAACTGCACGTGTGCTGGTGTCCGCTTCGAGTTTGCTGACGATGTCGAGCAATTGCTTTTTGTTCTCGGCCTGTTGGATCAGGAATGCATCACGCGTCGCGGTGTACGAATAGTATTCATACAGCAGGTGTTCTTGATTTGCGATGACGCCGCGTAGCTCACCGATGCGTTGCGAGAGAGGGAGCTTCTCGGCGATAAAGCTGTGATTCACGGCTTGCACTGAATCGCCAAGATAAACGATGCGGGCGGACAGCGTGATACCTACTGTCAGCACCAGCAGGAAGGCCAACCATATCTTGCTCTGGCGCATTGCGTGCCTTTTTCAAATTCCTGTTTATTGCAATACCCAAGACAGACAGAGGCCTGAGTAATCAATTTTTTTTAGATGCCCTCGGCTATTTCGCGGCCGGTGCCAGCTTGCCGCCGATTTTTAAACAACTGCCCTTGGGCGTCAGCATAAAGTCATTGGGGCCGTTGTCTATTTTCGCATGCCCAGCACAGGAACGCTTGTTGGCGTTGCTGTTGCAGCCGTTTTGCCCTGCCTTGGCAACGCCGAAACATTTTTCATTTTCTGCGGCAGAGGCGGTGCCGGACAGTGTGACAAGTGCGAGCAAGCCACTAACAGCGGTTATAATCAGTTTTGTAGATGATTGCATGTTGTCCCTTTCCGGTTCGGTGCGAATAAGCGTTGGGCTTTACCTCAACTTCAGTCTCGTAGTATAAATCAACATTATGGTGCTTCCGATATTTTTAGCTGATTTTCCAGCCAGTAATCCAGCGACCATGCCCCGCGGCTCAAGGTTAATAAAACTGCCAGCAACATTCCCCAGTAGAGATGCTGGTTGATACCGGCTTCACTTAGTCCTGAATAATAGGAACTGACGGCGACAAGATTGAGAATGAACAGGCCTGCTGCTGCAAAGCGTCCGAACAGTCCGGCTACCAGCAGCACCGGCAAGCTGAGCTCTGCGCTTGTTGCAAGCCAGGCTGCCAGTTGAGGATTAAGCCAAGGCACTTGATAAACGTCACTGAATAAATACAGTGTGCTGTCCCAGTTTTGTATCTTGGTCAGCCCTGATTTGATAAAAACGCTGGCCAGAAACAGCCTCAAGCCAAAATCCAGCAGTGAAGCCAGGCACTCCGGCAGGTGTGAAGCCCGGTAGTAAAGATTAGTCAGTCTATGCTTCATGATGTGCTCTCCAGATGAAAACCGGTCAGTACCCCTTGTTTTAGCAGTGCCAGTAAAGTGGCTTGCAAGTTGAAATCAGGATGCAGTGCCAGCGTGGCCTCAGTCGCCAGTCCCAGTGTGTCGCGGACCTGTATGCGTTGCAGCCAGCAGGCGTCAGCTTCAGATAATTCAGAAACCTGTACGATATTCGCCAGACGACTCACCAGTGCGATACTGCCACCGCTGGCAAGATTGATCTGAATGTCAGCACCCGGCTGATGCGCTTGCCAGATTGCCGTGAGCGGATAGTTCGAGCGCAGCACATGGCATGCGGTGTGGAGAATTAAATTCGGGTGTTGTTCGGCAGGAATCAGCGCCAGTTTGTCTAGCGCAAAGTTCGGTTCGTCAGTTGCGAAATAAGCAATCTGGCATGTCCATTCCAGTACTGCCACATCCGGCAGATAGGGCAGGGCTTGTGCAGGGGGAAACTCTTGCAGGAAAACGGACATTTGCTCGCCGTAATGATACAGGTTGGCGCTGACAGACGGATATTGCCCGATATAGCTTCGCGTCAGATAGCGGAAAAACTCATCGCCGACCAGTTGCAAGATGACCGGGTATGCGCCCGTTAACGCATCATGCAGATTGCCGCGATAATTGTTACGGTAGATTTCGATGGCAATATCGAGAGAATAATTCTGATAGATCGTGTCGATTTGCGGTGATACGTCTGTACCCTGCACAATGGCGCGCATGAAACGATTAAGCTCATCAGTGTACTCAGTCATGGCCGGCATTCATTCTTTGCTGCGCTTTGTCAGCTTCAGCCATCAACACGGATAAGGCGGGGATGTCGCTGTCCCATTCAATCAGGGTGGGACGGGGACCAATTTGCTGCAGCACGTATTCATAAAGCGCCCAGACTTCGGGATATACCGGAAAGTTATGCGTATCCACCAGACAGCCGTCCCGGACCGAATAGCCGGCCAGATGATATTCCCTGACCGCCTCGTGTGGAATGGCGCGAATAAACGCCTCGGCATCCACGCCGAGATTGCGCACGTTGACATACAGGTTTTCCACATCGAACAGGATGCCGCAGCCGGTACGGCGCGTGAGTTCGGCCAGGAATTCACCTTCGGTCATTTCACTGTTGCTGAACGACAGATAGCTGGACAAGTTTTCCACCAGCAAAGATCGCCCCAGTTTTTCCTGCACCTGTTGAATGCGGCGCGCAACATGTGCAAGCGACTCACGGGTATAGGGAAAAGGCAGCAAGTCGTTGGCGACCAGACCGTTTACCGAATTCCAGCACAGATGTTCTGATATGGCGGCGGGCTGTATTGCCTCGCACAGCTCGCGTAAAGCCGTTAAATGTTCAGGATTGAGCGGATCACCTGACGCCAGACCCATGCCGACACCATGCAGGCTGACGGGATAGTGTTCGCGTACCTTGAGTAGTGTGTGCAGCGCAGCGCCTCCGCCAAAAAAATTTTCGTTGTGCACTTCTACCCAGCCTAACGGGGGTAAGGTGTCCAGCACTTCACGGTAATGCGGTGCCCGCAAGCCTATGCCTGCGACACAGGGTAGCGTTGCGGGCTTGCCCATTACATCGCCTTTTTCATCATGGCATCGGCAACCAGACTGCCATTGGCGATTTTATTGCAAGTACCCTTGGGTAACGCGACAAAATCGTTACTGTCGCTGTTTTTAGTAGCCTGACCTGCACAGGAGTGTGATGATTTATTGCTGCTACAGTCATTCATGCCGGCTTTGGCAACGCCAAAACATTTTTCCATTTGCGGGGTTGCTGCATTTGCCGCGCCTGCCAGACCAAGTACCAAAAAACCGCCGATTGCTGTTGTCAAGATTGCTTTCATGTTGAAACTCCTTTAAGTTAAACAGAGATGATCCCAAAGACCGGCAAATCCGGCTTGGTGCTCAATAACGTTGCTGATGAATGCAATTGCATCCTCTACGCACAAACAGATTCGGCTAAGGATCAAAAAAGGTTACAAAGCATAGAAATTTTTGTGAACCACCTGGTTATTCGCCTGGAGGCAGGCTACAGAATGTTATCTGGCGGGTGGATGGTTCTTAACGCGCTGCCGGACAAAGGGGGATGGCAACTGCACCATCCCCCTGAGTTTAGCTATACCTGCTCTATCTGCTATCTGAATAGAATGATCGCTTTTTGTGCCGTCATCCAGATACCCCAGCCTAGCGGAACCCAGACAGCGATCCAGGCCAGCGCTACCAGCCAGGAATGACTGACTTCAGTGGCAAGCGCCGAGACATCTGCAACGAAGTGCTGATGCGTGTCGTCGGCAAGTTTCTTGGCTTGTGCCGCTTCTTCGGGTTTCATATGATGCTCTTCATCCACCGGTCTGATCAGCCAGTTGCAAATGAATCCCACCACCAGCAGGCTGGATAAAATGTACATGGTCACGGTGTAGGCATCAGCTTTTGCCACGCCGTGGGCGAGCTGATATTCGCGCAGATAATTGACCAGTACCGGTCCGAACACCCCTGCGGCTGACCAGGCTGTCAGTAAGCGACCATGAATCGCACCGACGAACCTGGTGCCGAACATATCCGCCAGATAAGCCGGAACCGTTGCAAATCCGCCGCCATACATGGACAGTATGATACAGAAGAAGGCGACGAACAGCGCCTGACTGCCGGCATGTGCGGTCGACGGAATGCTGGCATACAACACAAAGCCTAACAGGAAGAAGGTGTAATACGTCACCTTGCGGCCGATTTTGTCGGATAACGCCGCCCAAAAGAAACGCCCTGCAATGTTAAACAGAGACAGCAGTCCGGTGAATCCGGCAGCGACGGCGGCAATGGCGGTTTTCTGAGCCAGCGTCAGGTCGTTAAAGGCAACGTCAATGCCGATCAGTTTCCCACCGAAAACTTCCTGCAACATGGGAGATGACATGCCGATGATGCCGATGCCGGCGGTCACGTTGAGGCAAAGTACGCCCCATACCAGCCAGAACTGGCGTGTTTTCCATGCGGTATCCAGATGCACATGATTGTCTGTAATCATGGCGTTTTTTGTTTTGGCAGGCGGTGTCCATCCGACCGGCTTCCAGTCATCTGCAGGGACGCGATAACCCAAGGCACCTGCCATCATAAAGACGAAGTAAACGGCGGCCAGCGCCAGAAATGTTTCCATCACGCCGACTGAAGCGGGTGTCGCAAAATATGTCATCAGCTTGTTAGCCAGCGGCGCGCCTATCATCGCGCCGCCGCCGAATCCCATGATCGCCATGCCGGTCGCCATGCCGCGACGATCCGGAAACCATTTGATTAGTGTCGATACCGGTGAGATGTAACCTAAGCCCAAACCGATACCGCCGATCACACCTGAGCCCAGCCAGAGCATCCAGATCTGGTGCAGATGTACGCCTATGGCTGAAATCACCAGACCGCCGCACCAGCAAAATGCCGACACGACACCCGCCTTGCGAGGTCCCGCCTTTTCCAGCCAGCCGCCCCAGAGCGCGGCGGAAGAACCCAGGAATACGAAAAACAGTGTGTACATCCAGCCCAGCATTGAAATCTGCCAGTCGCAACTGGTGGAGAATACTTGTTCGAAAAACCCCATGTCCTTGGCGCAATCAAGCGCCTTATTGATGCCTATGGCACGCGAGAGCGGCAGCCAGAATACTGAAAAACCATACGCCATACCGATACACAGATGTATTGCCAGCGCTGCGGGTGGAACCAGCCACCGGTTGAAACCTGCTTTGGCAATGGTACGCTCTCTTGACAGCCAGCTAGCTGCAGCGGCATTGTTGTTATCGGACATGATCCGTCTCCTCTTTATAATTTATAGATTTATGATGCTGCATCAATGCTAACGTATCGTTGTTTCCTCTCCTTATTTAAGTTCACTTTGCGGCTTTAAACTGTCGCGGTTGGCAAGAATCGCCTCCAGCACGATAGGCGTGAGTCCCTCCCCGTTGCGGGTATCGACATGCGCGAGCAGCTGACTGCGCATGCGCGGCGCCCAAAAACTATGAATGTGTCCGCTAATGCCCTGCAGTGCCTCTTCATGATCGGGCATGGATGCAAAGAAACTACCAATTTTATTCGCCATGTGCAACAGGTTTTGCATATCCATCATCTACCTCAGGTCTATTCTGTTTGCATGTGTATAGGCTACGAACTCATTTCCGCGCGCAAACGCGATGAGCGTCATGCCGGTAGCCTGCGCCATTTCGACGGACAGAGTGGTTGGTGCTGAAATTGCAATCAGGCAGCCTATTCCCATGGTAGCCGCTTTTTGCACCATTTCGACACTGGCGCGACTGGTGATCAATAAAAAGCCCTCCTGAAAGTTAAGGTCGCGTTCCGCCATTCTGCCTATCAGTTTGTCCAGTGCATTGTGGCGGCCTACATCCTCGCATGCCAGCAGGATAGCGCCGTCCGGGTTGCTAAAGGCGGCGGCATGCATGCCACCGGTCAAGTTGCACAGCGGTTGTAAAGTCGACAAAGATGACAGCGCGGTGCGTATGGCTGGCAGCGGAACGGTTCGTCCTGCCGGCACCTCAGGCAGTATCCTTAAAACCTGATCGAGGCTTTCCACGCCGCATAAACCACAGCCGGTGCGCCCGGTCATGTTGCGGCGTTTCTGTTTAAGATTCATGAAAGCCCGGCTGGAGATGTCGCAATGCACAGTGAGACCTGATGCGGACTCTTCGATCTCGGCACCGCGAAACTCACCACGCTGAGCCACGATGCCTTCGCTGAGCGCAAAGCCTAAGGCAAAGCTTTCCAGATCACACGGTGTCGCCAGCATCACCGCATGCGAGATGCCGTTAAATTCGAGCGCGATGGGGACTTCAACAGCCAGATTGTCCTGCTGCTGACTGAAGCTGCCATCACGCCAGCGCGAGATAGGCCGCTGACTGACGCACTCGATTTCAGGCATGAGCATCTTCGCGGCCTCAGCCATTTTGTGCCTGATTCAGCAGGTCCTGTTGTGCTTTGGCAAAGCGCGTGTAGCCTTTCTGCCATTGAGAGGGTTCCGCTACCGGTTTTATTTGCACGGCGGTAACCTTGTATTCCGGGCAGTTGGTCGCCCAGTCAGCGTTATCCGTGGTGATCACATTCGCGCCGGATTCGGGGAAATGGAAGGTGGTATAGACCACGCCAGGCTGCATGCGTTGGGATACGCTGGCGCGCAATACGGTCGTCCCCGAACGGCTTTGAATTTCTACCCAGCCACCATCAACAATGCCGCGATCTTCCGCGTCGTGCGGATGAATTTCCAGCAGATCTTCTTCATGCCACTGTATGTTCCCGGTGCGACGGGTTTGTGCGCCGACGTTGTACTGCGACAGAATGCGCCCCGTGGTGAGAATCAGCGGAAATTTTTTGGTGACCTTTTCATCAGTAGCGATGTATTGAGTGATGATGAAACGCCCTTTGCCGCGCACGAACCGGTCGACATGCATGATCGGTGTGCCTTCCGGTGCGTTCTCATTGCAAGGCCATTGTATGCTGCCCAGTTGATCAAGTTTTGCGTAACTCACGCCGCTAAAAGTAGGTGTGAGGCTGGCGATTTCAGCCATGATCTCCGACGGGTGGCTGTAATTCATCGGATAGCCCAATCGTTCTGACAGCTGTACGGTCACTTCCCAGTCAGCCAGCATCGCCTTGGGCGGCATGACTTTTCGCACCCGCGAGATGCGCCGTTCTGCATTGGTGAAGGTGCCATCCTTTTCCAAAAAGGAGGAGCCGGGCAAAAATACATGCGCGTACATCGCGGTTTCATTGAGGAAAATATCCTGAACCACGATGCATTCCATCGCAGAGAGCGCTGCCGTGACATGCTGCGTATTCGGGTCGGACTGAACGATATCCTCGCCCTGACAATACAGTCCCTTGAAACTGCCATCGAGCGCCGCATCAAACATGTTCGGAATGCGCAATCCCGGTTCAGGCTGAATGGTGACGCCCCATGCCGCTTCAAACAAATGGCGGGTGGTGGAGTCGGATACATGGCGATAACCGGGCAGTTCGTGCGGGAAAGAACCGATGTCGCAGGAACCCTGAACATTATTTTGTCCGCGCAAGGGATTGACCCCGACGCCTTCACGTCCGATGTTGCCGGTCGCCATGGCAAGATTCGCGATGCCCATCACGGCGGTTGAACCCTGTGCGTGTTCGGTGACGCCCAGTCCGTAGTAAATTGCGGCATTGCCGCCCGTTGCATACAGGCGCGCAGCACCGCGTACCAGTTCTGCGGCTACGCCGGTAACTTGCTGCATCGCCTCGGGTGAATTTTCAGGTTGTGAGACAAAGTCACGCCATTCTGTAAAAGCCTTGTCTTCGCAGCGTTCCGCGATAAAGTCTTTGTTCAGCAAGTCCTCAGTGACGATCACATGTGCAAGAGATGAGAGTATCGCCACGTTGGTGCCGGGTTTGAGCGGCAAATGGAAGGCCGCCCTGATGTGCGGGGAACTCACCAGTTCGATCTTGCGCGGATCGATCACGATCAGCTTCGCACCCTCCCTCAGGCGCTTTTTCATGCGCGAGGCAAACACCGGATGCGCATCGGTCGGGTTCGCGCCGATAACCAGAATCACATCGCTGTGCTCGACAGATTTGAAGGTTTGCGTGCCGGCCGATTCGCCCAGGGTCTGTTTCAAGCCGTAACCGGTAGGCGAATGACAAACGCGTGCGCAGGTATCGACGTTGTTGTTGCCAAAGGCGGCGCGCACCAGTTTTTGTACCAGATAGCCTTCTTCATTGGTGCAGCGCGAGGAAACGATACCGCCTATCGAATCGCGCCCGTGTTTTAGCTGGATGCGTTTGAATTCGGACGCCGCATAATCGAGCGCCTCGTCCCAGCTCACTTCACGCCAGGGGTCGGTGATTTTGCTGCGTATCATCGGCTTGGTGATGCGATCTTGATGGGTCGCATAGCCCCAGGCGAAGCGCCCCTTTACACAGGAATGCCCTTCATTGGCCTGACCATCCTTATAAGGAACCATGCGCACTACTTCAGTCCCTTTCATCTCGGCTTTGAAGGCACAGCCCACGCCGCAATAGGCGCACGTGGTCACTACGCCGTGTTCGGCCTGGCCGATGGCGATGACGGTCTTTTCCTGCAAGGTGGCGGTAGGGCAAGCCTGCACACAGGCACCGCATGACACGCAATCGGACTCCATGAAAGACTGGTCAACGCCTGCTGTGACGCGCGACGCGAAGCCGCGCCCGGTTATCGTCAGGGCAAAGGTCCCCTGTATTTCCTCGCAGGCGCGCACGCAGCGATTGCATACGATGCATTTGGACGGATCGTAGGTGAAATAAGGATTCGATTCATCTTTTTTGTCGGATAAATGATTTTTACCCTCATAGCCATAGCGCACTTCACGCAGTCCGGTGACGCCTGCCATGTCCTGCAATTCGCAATCGCCATTCGCAGCGCAGGTCAGGCAATCCAGCGGGTGATCGGAAATATACAGCTCCATCACGCCTTTGCGCAGTGATTGCAATTTTGGCGTCTGGGTGCGCACTTTCATGCCGGACTCGACAGGCGTGGTGCAGGAGGCGGGGAAGCCGCGCCGGCCTTCGATTTCAACCAGGCACAACCGGCATGAGCCAAAGGGTTCCAGAGAGTCTGTCGCGCAAAGCTTGGGAACATTCACGCCATTTATCGCCGCTGCGCGCATGATCGAGGTGCCCGCCGCAACTGAAACCGGCATGCCGTCTATTTCCAGCGTGACCTGCTGTACTGCGCTGCTGCGTGGCGTGCCGACGTCTTGCTCATTGAGCGATTTATGCATGTTGTTCTCCTGCATTTTGATTAATGTGAGACTCGCACAGCGATTCCCCTTTATCCAACTTTCCCCCGGAGGGGGAAAGGGCGATCGTTCCCTCTCCCTTCGGGAGAGGGTTAGGGAGAGGTTGGCGAAAATCTTGCGGAAAGTGTTTCAGTGCGGAGAGCACCGGATAAGGCGTCATGCCGCCCATCGCACACATCGAGCCGTGCAGCATGGTGTCGCATAAATCCTCCAATAATGTGAGTTGTGCGGTTTGTCCGGCGATAATCTTATCCATCACCTCTACGCCGCGCACAGCCCCTATGCGGCAGGGCGTGCATTTTCCGCAAGATTCGATCGCGCAGAATTCCATCGCGTAACGGGCAAGTTTGGCCATATCCGCTGTATCGTCATGTGCCACGATGCCGCCATGACCCAAGACAGCCCAAAGGGCCGTGTAGGCTTCGTAATCCATGGGCGTATCCCATTGTGATTCCGGCAGATAAGCGCCCAGCGGCCCGCCGACCTGTACCGCCTTGATTGCACGGCCTGTGTATGATCCGCCGCCGTAGTCATACAGCAATTCGCGCAAGGTAACGCCAAAGGCCTTTTCGATCAGGCCGCCCTGTTTGATGTTGCCCGCTAACTGAAAGGGCAGCGTGCCGCGCGAACGTCCCATGCCGTAGTCTTTATAGTAGGCAGCCCCTTTATCCAGAATGACAGGGACGGAGGCGAGCGAGATCACATTATTGATGACGGTAGGCTGGCCGAACAGTCCTTCGATAGCCGGTAGCGGAGGTTTCGCGCGCACAATGCCGCGACGGCCTTCGATGGACTCCAGCATGGCGGTTTCCTCTCCGCACACATAAGCACCTGCCGCCTTGCGCACTTCAAGCTCGAAGGTTTTACCCGAGTTCAAGATATCCTCTCCCAGATACCCCGCCGCGCGGGCAAGTAAAATAGCCTTGTTCAATACCCTGATGGCATGCGGATATTCGCTTCTGACATAGAGGTAGCCTTGTGTTGCGCCGACGGCGAGTGCGGCGATAGTCATGCCTTCAATCAGGGTAAAGGGATCGCCCTCCATCAACATGCGATCGGCAAAGGTGCCCGAGTCGCCTTCATCCGCATTGCATACGATGTATTTTTGTGAGGCTTCTGCCTTCAATACTGTCTGCCATTTGATACCGGTTGGGAAAGCCGCGCCGCCGCGCCCGCGCAGTCCGGATTCTGTCACCTGCTGCACGATGGCGGCAGGCTTCATGGTTAAGGCTGAGCGCAAGCCTTTGTAACCATCGTGCGCCAGATAATCTTCAAGCGATAATGGATCAGTGATGCCGACACGCGCAAAGGTCAGCCGTTGCTGATTTTTCAGATAGGCTAGCTCTTCCGTCAGTCCCAAACACAGCGGGTGCGCACCGCCGCTGATAAAATCAGCATCAAACAGTGTGGTTACATCGGCAGCTTCAACGGGGCCGTAAGCGAGGCGACCTTTTGCCGTTTGTACCTCGATCATCGGTTCCAGCCAGAGCATGCCGCGCGAGCCGTTGCGCACCAGCGTAACCGTAATATTGCGTCTAGCGGCCTCATCGCGAATGGCGCTGGCGACATCATCGGCCCCCAGGGCTAAGGCAGCTGAATCGGCGGGTACGAAGATGGTGAAGCTCATGATGCGCTCCTGAGCCCGCTTATCAGCTTGGCGAATTTTTCTGTGGTGACCCTTGCGTGCAGCTGCTCATCTATCATCATGGCAGGGGAGTTCGCACAGAGCCCAAGGCAATAAACCGGATGTACTGAAAAGTCAGTTGAATTTACCGCCGTTGCGTGCTGCATCAGTCGGTCAGCGCCCATGCTCTGACAGGCTTCGGCACAGCAAATCTGTATCTGGTGAGGCGCCGGCGCGCTGATGCGAAAATAATGGTAAAAACTGATCACCCCATGCACTTCGGCGCTTGACAGATTTAGCGCGCTGGCAATCTGAGCGATCGACTCGGGCGGAATGAAACCTGTCGCATCCTGAATGGCATGCAGCATAGGCAGCAAGGCGCCGGGACGGTCTTGATGTATCGCGATAATTGAGGCGATTTGTTGAGGATGCTGGGACATGAGTGATTCCTTTTAAATATGTTATTTAAAACATAAGTGTTTTATACTTGCTGAAAGCTTCGTATCGGCGTGCAAGGTATCACAGTATTTTAATTTTTAAATAGGCAATATTTAGCATATATGAGTTTTGAAATTCGTCCTGAATGGAGTCTGAAAAAGCGTAAGGGCACGGCCGTCTCCTTGCCTTTGTTGTTGAGCTTGCTCAGCGCGATCAGAGACGATGGCAGTATCAGCAGTGCGGCCACCCGCGCAAAACTGTCCTATCGACACGCGTGGGGTATGTTGCGTGATTTTGAACGTGAATTTTCAGCACCGCTGCTGCAAAAATCCAGAGGAAGAGGAACGACGTTGACGCCGCTGGCAGAAAAGCTGATCTGGGCCGACAAACGCATTACCGCGCGTCTGACGCCGATACTGGAGAGTTTTGCCTCTGAACTGGAGTCTATTTTAAGCGGTGAATTGAGTACCTTGCGTATTATTGCGTCCCACGGGTTTGCCATTGATGCGCTGATCAAGCAAATGAATCTGGATCACAAGCCGGTTGAAATCAGTTACCGGGGCAGTCAGGAGGCCGTCGCCGCCTTGTCCCGTGATGAGTGTGATCTGGCCGGCTTTCATGTGCCGGTGGGTGATTTTAACTTGTCTGCGCAGCCCTGTCTGAAATGGCTGCACCAACAGCAGCATGTGCTGATTCATCTGGCTTACAGGACGCAAGGACTGTTCATCGCGCGGGGCAATCCCAGAAATATTCAGGGATTGCAGGATTTGCAGCGGGGCGATTTACGCTTCGTCAATCGTCAAACCGGCTCGGGCACGAAGATCCTGCTTGAGATGCTGCTGGCTCGTGAGTCCATCAGTATCAAGAACATCACAGACTACGATAGTGCCGAATACACGCATGCCGCCGTCGCGGCCTACGTTGCCAGCAATATGGCAGATGCAGGTTTTGGCGTGGAAGCGGCAGCCAGACATTTCGACCTGGATTTTATACCGGTTGCACGTGAGAATTATCTTTTTGCCTGCAAAGCAACGGCTCTTGATCAGATTCAGCTCAATGCTGCGCTCAGTATCATGCAAAGTGCCGCTTTTCGCCATACGGTCAACAGCTTGGCAGGCTACGATGGTATTCAATCCGGCACGATTCACACTTTTGAGGAAGTGTTTACGACAGGAGGTGGCATAAATTGAAAGTGATCAGGTGTGTAAAGCATGAGCCGTTAGATACTGGCTCAATATGCATGACAAGAAGAAAATTTTTGCAGGTTTTGATACTGATGCCTGTGCTCGTACGACCGGCAATTGCAAAGAGCAATGCCTCTATGCGTCAGCAATTGCAATACCAGAACACACCTGAAGGTGCGATGAGCTGTCGCAGTTGTCTTGAATTTCTTGCCGGCAACAGTGAGCAACAAGCGGGGCGCTGCAAGCTTATTCCGGATGATGATGAAATAGCGCCAAACGGCTATTGCATCAAGTGGAATACGATGTGAAGGCAGCGCCTATTGCAAGCTGCTATTGATAAAGCGACGGGAATTGTTTACGCAAGCGTTCAACTTTTGGCTGATCGTTGATCACGATATACATCTGCTCCGGGTGCAGTGCCAGATAATTCTGGTGATACGCTTCGGCGGGATAGAACTGTTTTAGCGGTACAACTTGTGTCATGACGGGTCTTGCAAAGGTATGTGCCGCCTCCAGTTGGCGGATATAAGTTGCCGCTATTTTTTGCTGATCAGCATTGCTGTAAAAAATCACCGAGCGGTATTGGCTGCCGGTATCCGGCCCCTGCCGGTTGAGTTGAGTAGCGTCATGCGCCACGCTGACAAACACCTGCAACAGTTGCGCGAAGCTTACCTGCTCAGGATTGAAGCGGATACGGACCGATTCAGCGTGTCCGGTGTCGCCGTTGCTTACCTGTTCGTAATGTGCCGTAGCCGCATTTCCGCCTGCGTAGCCTGACACGACTTCAGTCACGCCCTTGACGTGTTTGAATACGGCATCCACGCCCCAGAAACATCCTCCGGCGAAAACTGCGGTTTGTTCAGCGGCCGTTGCCACAGAAGCATTGAGCAGCAACAGCGCGAGGAATATATTTTTTGTCATGATAAGTCTCCTTGTAATTAGCCGAAAGTGAATGCAAATGCTTCTGCACCCGAATCCAGAAATTCGATGCGGAAAGTTCGTTCTTTAATCAAGCCGTCCTGCCGGATGAGCTGGTACAGTCGCTGTTCGTGCAGTACGCCATTACCCGCTTCATCGGTATCCGCACCGTGATTTTTGCCGGGAGGTATTCCGTCCAGCGTGACCCTGAAACGAACCGGTTGACCAGCGCCCATCACCAGATGCAGATCCCGCCCCCGATAGTTATAACTCAGCGTGCCTCCGGAAGTTTGCGAAGTGGCTGATTCAGCCGTTATCCGCCATTTGCCACTCAGCGCCCAATGATCCATTTCGAGCAGGTCAGGTGTAGTGTAATGCGCCGCCTTGTTTTTCCTGAGCGCATCCGGGCTGGCCATGTTTTGTGCGCGGGCATAGCCCAGATAAGTCTCGGGTGAACGGGGGGTGTCCGCTGCCGCTGCTGTCACACCGCTGCCTGACACTTGCACCAACTCATCATTGAGCGCTGGCTGACCCTGATGCGCTTCTTTGAGCAAAGTTTGAATCATCAGTTCTGTCTCGTGATAACCGCCTTCACCGAAATGATGTTCACGCACCACGCCGCGGGCGTCGATCAGATAATGTGCAGGCCAGTATTGATTCTTGAAGGCATTCCAGATGACATAGTGATTATCTATCGCCACAGGGTAAGTCAATCCTTGTTCCTGAACTGCCTGCGCGACATTATGGACGTCCTTCTCAAAGGCGAACTCGGGGGCATGCACACCGATGATAACCAGTCCCTGAGCGCGATATTTTTCATTCCAGGCTTTCAGATAGGGCAGGGTACGCAAGCAGTTGATGCAGGAGTAAGTCCAGAAGTCCACCAGCACGACTTTGCCACGCAGCGATGCCGAATTCAGCGGAGGGGAATTCAGCCACTGGCTGGCACCGGCTAGTGAAGGCATGTCGCTCTCTTGTTGCAGGACGTGCGCTGCAGCGGCGGGTTTGTCCAGTTTGGCCAGTAATTTCTGCTCTGCACCGGCGGTATTCAAGAAGTTGAACTGCGACAGGAAACGGGTATCCCAGCCCAGCGCGATAACGACCACGCCCGTGACCACGGCAATGCCCAGGCCGCGCCTGACCCATTCCTCAGCACCCAGTCCGCGTTTCATCAGGCTGAATACACGGGCGCCGGCCAGCAGCGCCAGTCCCAGTGATGTTGCAGCGCCGGCGGCGAACACCAGCAGTAGCACCGCGCTGTGCAGATTGGCTCCGTTGAGTGCAGCGCCAGCGAGCACCAGTCCCAGAATGGGGCCTGCGCAGGGCGCCCACAAAAATCCGATCGCCACACCCAGCAATAGCGCCCCTTTTAAACTGCCATGGCTGTCTGCCTGTTGTTGCAAGCGTCCGCCCAGAGCTACGAAGGGACGCATCAGGCGTTCCGACAAAGCGGGGAAGATCAGCGCCAGACCTAGCAATAGCAGCAGTAACATCGCTGCATAGCGGCCATATTGATTGATGCTGACAAGATAGGCGCCACCTACTGCGGCAAAACTTGCCAGCAGCGTGAAGGTGATCGCCATGCCAAGCAGGATAGGCAGGCCCGAACGGCGAAACGACTGATCCGAGCGTGCGAAGACAAAAGGCAATACCGGTAATACGCAAGGACTGAAGATGGTGAGTACGCCACCTAGGTAGGACAGGAAAAATATTAACATGGTTGCTTCCTTATCTGATTTTGGCTATAAAACGCAATGCCACGGTGTTCATGCAATAGCGCAGGCCGGTGGGTTTAGGGCCATCGTTGAATACATGGCCCAGATGTGCATCACACAAGGTACATTTCACTTCGGTACGCAGCATACCAAACTGCCGGTCGGAAATTTCATGCACATTGTGACTTGAGACCGGCTGCCAGAAGCTCGGCCAACCGGTACCTGAATCATATTTGCTACTGGCATCGAACAATGCATTGTCGCAGCAAATACAGCGATACAGACCTGCTTCATGCCTGTCATATCCCGATTGCGAAAAGGCCGGTTCCGTACCCTGTCTGCGCGTCACATCGTAGGCCAGCGGCGAAAGTCGCTTCTTCCATTCGGCATCTTTGTTAATCCTGTCCAATGTAACTAGTCCCAGGGGCTTGCCCTCATCTGAAAATTTCATGACCGTGACGTGGTTGCCGCCGGCATACGAGCGGGTGGACAAAGCCAGGGCAAGGCCCGTAAAGGTGAATAAAAATGCTCTGCGTTGCATGCTGTGTCTCTCCTTTGATTGAATGGTGCCAACCTTGCACAACGAATTTCAGGCTATGATGTGCCCCGTCTGCACAGGTATTCGCGCCGGTGTGAAAAAAGGTTACAGGAAATCAGGTGACGGGTAAAAACGATAATCTGGAAGTGTTAATGCAGCTGGCGCTCAAGGGAGATCAGCGCGCTTATGCGAGCCTGCTGCAACAGACCTCGCACCTGTTGCGACCGTATCTGGCGCGGCGTCTGAATTCAGCTGGCGAGGTGGATGACCTGTTGCAGGAAATATTGATTTCCATCCACAAGGCTCGCCATACCTATGATGGCAACCGTCCGTACAAACCGTGGGCTTATGCGATTGCCAAATTTCGCCTGAGCGATTTTCTGCGCGCACATTATGCCGATCAGCTGTACCACGCTGTGGATTTCGATGAACTGGAAGAAATGTTGCCGGAAGATGTAACCGAAACCGGCTTCAGTTACGAATCTATCCATGCGGAGGTACAAAAACTTCCTGAAAAACAGGCGGCGATCTTGGCAATGATGCACCAGGATGGCTATACAGCGAAAGAGGTGGCGGCAAAGATGGAGATGAATGAATCGGCCGTCAAGGTGGCCGCGCATCGCGCCTATAAGCTGCTGAGAAAGATGCTGGAACGATAATGATTGATAATTTGATAGATTCGCTGATAGCAGATGCGGTAGAGCTCAAACCTGCCCCGCACCCGTTCACGTTAAGCCTTCAGTGGCTGGGGGTTGCCGCAATTTATCTTGCGCTCTCGTTCGCATTGTTCGGGCAGCGTCCGGATCTTGCCGCACAATTCCATCAGCCGTGGTTTACTGCCGAGATCGCAGCACTGCTGTGCATCCTCGTCGCGACTTCGCTGAGCGCAGCCTTGCTGGTATTCCCCGATTTGCACCAGCTACGCGGATTCGCCTTTGCGCCACTGGCCGCCTTTGTGCTGTTGATTGTCGTGCTGTTTTTTGCCTGGCAGGCGGATACACCCCCGGCGCTCTTGCCCGTGCATAGCTTTGAATGCACGATCAGCATTGCCTTGTTTTCACTGTTGCCGGCTGGCGGAATGTTTTTTGTGATGCATCATTTTGCCAGTACGCACTACCGTTGGGCTGGCAGTGTCGCGCTGCTTTTTGCGTTCAGTGTGGGCGCACTGTGGCTGCGGTTATTTGAAGTGAACAACTCCATAGTCCATGTCATCGAATGGCACTATCTGCCGATGCTCGCCATCGGCGTAACCGGTATGTGGCTGGGCAAAAAAATACTCAAGTGGTAAAGCCGGCATTACTCAGAATTACGCCGGATTCTGTGGCTACGCCCGCATTTTTTCCGGTAAATTAGCCCGTGACGAGCACTCCGTCCATTTCCACCAATGCGCCGCGCGGAAGGGCTGAAACGCCGACGGCCGCGCGTGCCGGATAGGGTTGCTGGAAGTAGCCGGCCATGATTTCATTTACTTTTGCAAAATTTTTCAGATCAATCAAATATACATTTAGTTTGACCAGATCGTTCAGATCGCCGCCCGCAGCATGAGCCACTGCGAGTAAATTCTGAAATACGCGATGTATCTGTTCATCAATACCCTCTGACATCTGCATGGTGGCAGGATCAAGGCCGATTTGACCGGACAGATAGACGGTATCATTTACGCGAATACCCTGAGAATACGTGCCAATTGCGGCGGGCGCGCCAGGAGTCTGGATGAATTGTTTGTTTGCCATGATGATTTCCTGTCAGTGATTAATATCGAATTATAACTGACAGGGTGCCGCAATATCACGGCAGGCGTTTGATATTACGCGACTCCGGGCAAGTATGGCTGGTGCATGATGCGGAGTTCTGCCATTGATCTCGGTCGAACTCCCTCCGTAAATTTCTATTGCAAAGCGACCATTAACTTCAACAACAAAATCTCATGCGCGCATGTCTGATCAGTGCCGTAATTTGAATGGCGCATATGCACTTCAGTTTATGGTAAGTAAAAGTATAGCAGTGCTAAAGCTTACCTCTGGCCATCATAAACAACCTTAGCTTTATTGTGCAATTCATTGCTTTGTAAGTAAAATTACATTTTCTTAAGTGTGTGCGCTAACTCTTTGTCTTTTAAAGAAAAAATCAGTTTTTCGCTTGACCGGACGGGATTTTTTCAATATAGTAGGCGTAAGTGGTGAATAGTGGGTAATTGTGGGTGCATATGTTTCAGGGGGCGGCACAACTTAATCTGGATGGTAAGGGCAGGCTCGCAATACCTGCAAGGTATCGCGACAGCCTGCTGAGTAGTTGCGCCGGAAAATTGCTGCTGACTGCCGACGCGGACGGTTGTTTGCTGGTTTACCCCGAACCTGAATGGCTACCGATACGCGACAAATTGAGCAAAATGTCTTCGCTGAATCCAAAAATTCGTGCCTTGCAGCGTCTGTTAATCGGTTATGCAGAAGATGTTGTTATGGATAGCGCCGGGCGGGTACTGGTGTCACCGGTATTGCGCAACTATGCCGCGTTGGATAAAAACGTGATGCTGGTAGGGCAGGGCAACAAGTTTGAACTGTGGGATGCGACGAAGTGGCAAGCACAGCAAAAAGCGGACCTGTTGTTCCTCAGCGGCGAATTACCAGCTGAACTGGAAGGATTTTCATTATGAATCAGATATTAACGCATCAGACAGTATTGTTACAGGAAGCGGTGGACGCGTTGGCGATCAATCCTGAAGGTATCTACGTTGATTGTACCTTCGGGCGCGGAGGTCACAGCGCGTTGATTTTGCAGAGACTGGGGGCGCAGGGCCGCTTAATCGCACTGGACAAGGATCTGACGGCAGTCGCACACGGACGCGCCTGGCGCGACAGCCGTTTTCATATTGAACATCGCGGTTTTACGCATTTGACTGAGGTGTTGGATGAACTGAATATTCAACGTGTTGATGGAATTTTACTTGATTTGGGTGTCTCGTCGCCACAACTGGACGAAGCTGAACGCGGCTTTAGTTTCAGATTTGATGCGCCTCTGGACATGCGTATGGATAACAGTAGCGGCCTGACCGCTGCACAATGGTTAGAAACGGTGGACGAAGCTCTGCTGACGGAGGTTATACGTGATTACGGCGAAGAACGGTTTGCTAAGCAGATTGCAAGAGCGATTATTACTGCGCGTGCGATTCAACCCATCCAGACCACGGGGCAGCTCGTCGAGCTGGTTGGCAAAACGGTACGTACCCGGGAAACCGGGAAAAATCCGGCCACGCGCACCTTTCAGGCTATACGGATTTATCTCAACCAAGAACTCGAAGAACTAGCACAGGTATTACCTCAGTGTGTCACTCACTTGAGCCGTAGCGGTCGCCTGGTGGTGATCAGCTTCCATTCTCTGGAAGATCGCATGGTCAAGCACTTTATGCGCGATATGAGTGATGCTGATAAATTGCCGCGCAATGTGCCTATCCGCGCAAGCGAAGTGCCGGAAGGAAAACTGAAACTGATTGGTCGTGCTGTGAAAGCCGGCAATGCCGAATTGCAAGTCAATCCGCGCGCGCGTAGCGCGATGATGCGTGTTGCGGAGCGTAGTCATGTGTCGTAGTAGCTGTTTGCAGGTTTTGCTGCTGATGCTGGTGATTGCTGCGGCCTTAAGCGTGGTCACTTCGCAACATCAGGCACGCAAGTTATTTATCAGTTTGCAACAGGAAAAAGAACATGCCCGCCAAATGGAAGTTGAATGGGGGCAATTGCAATTGGAGCAGGGTACGCTGGCCGGTCGTGCCCGTGTGGAGAGAATCGCCTCTGAACAATTGCAAATGCAGCTACCCCCAAAAGAGCGAGTCCGGTTTATCCGGATAGCACCGCCTGTATCTCACACAGTGCACGAAACCGCGCCAAAATCATGAAATACAGAGCCAAAGTTAACAATAGTGGCACGGTAGAACTACCGGAATTGCGTGCAATTCTGCTATTCGCAGGGCTATTGCTGTGTCTGTTGGCTTTGATTGGTCGTGACATCTATTTGCAAGGTATCCGCGACAATTTTTTGCAGCAAAAAGGCAATCAGCGTTATAGCCGTTTGCTGGTGGTCAGCGCACACCGCGGTATGCTTACTGATTGCAACGGGGAACTGCTGGCAGTCAGTACGCCAGTCGAATCAGTGTGGGCCAATCCTGCCGACATTAACATTAATGACGCCGATGAGAGACGTCTGAATACTCAGCAACTTAATCAGCTATCAAGCGTACTCGGTATGCGCGTCGCAGACGTGCAAAATCAACTGGAAGAAACTTCGCGTGATTTTGTGTATTTAAAACGCCAAATACCACCGGAGCAGTCGGAAAAAGTGGGTAGCATGAACTTGCCGGGCATTTCATTGCAGCGCGAATATAAGCGTTATTACCCCACCGGCGCTGAAGATGCACAGGTGGTTGGGTTTACCGGTGAAGATGATAACGGGCAGGAAGGCTTAGAGCTGGCACTGCAGCAAAGGTTGGCAGGGAAGCTGGGAAGTCAGCGTGTCATCCAGGACAGACGCGGACATATCGTTGAGGATGCCGGCAGTCTGACACCGCCGAAACCCGGCGGTGATGTCACACTCAGTCTGGACAGTCGCATCCAGCATCTGGCCTATCGACAATTAAAACTGGCTGTTGAACAACATCAGGCTAAAGCCGGTGCGATCGTGGTGTTGAATGCGCAAAGCGGCGAGGTGCTGGCGCTGGCAAATTTCCCAAGTTACAACCCGAACAACCGCACCCGTCTCACGCCACAGGCAATGCGCAATCGCGCCGTAGCCGATGAATTTGAACCTGGTTCTACCATGAAACCGTTTACCATCGGAACCGCGCTGAACATCGGCAAAGTGACGCCTGAAACGGTAATCAATACAGAAAATGGCGTATTCACAATCGGCAATAAAACCATACACGATACCCATGCAGAACCGAGACTAACGGTAGCACAGGTCATACAAAAATCCAGCAATGTCGGTGCATCAAAGATCGCACTGTCGATGGAGCCAGAGGTTATGTGGAATACCTTTAATAATGCGGGTTTCGGTGCACATACCGGCAGCCATTTTCCCGGTGAGGCCATAGGCATGCTGCGTCCGGCCAAAAGCTGGCGGCCCATAGAACAGGCCACCATGTCATTTGGTCACGGCATTTCCGTCAATTTGCTGCAACTGGCGCGTGCTTACACCATTTTTACCGACGGAGGGGAACTCAAACCCGTTTCATTTCTTAAACTCGATCAACCTGCCATCGGTCACCGGGTATTTTCCAGTAAGACCGCCGAACAATTGCGCGTGATGATGGAATCTGTGGTGATGCCGGGCGGAACAGCACCCTTAGCGCAAGTGGCGGGTTACCGGGTCGGCGGAAAAACCGGCACAGCACGCAAGCTGGATCACGGGCATTACACCAACCATTATGTCGCATCTTTTGTCGGCTTTGCCCCCGCCTCAGCGCCGAGATTGATCGTTGCCGTGATGATAGACGAGCCCAACAATAAACAATATTATGGCGGCCTTGTTGCAGCTCCGGTATTCAGCCAGGTCGTCTCAGGCGCACTTCATATACTGAATGTGCCCAATGATGCACCGTTGGATAATGTTCTGCCAGCCCCGACAGAAATTATCAGGGAGGATATTTGATGATTGCCGGTAGCGAATTGCAAATGACAGACTTTCTGGGCAGTTTGTCGCATGCAAGATTGGTCACAGATAGCCGAAACTTACAGCCCGGCGATATTTTCGTCGCCTATCCGGGTGACAGCACCGATGGACGCCAGTTTATTGCCCAAGCCATCGTGCGCGGAGCGAAAGCGGTGATCTATGAACGTAATTTAACTGTACCAACAGGTGAAATACAGCCTTTTGCATGGCAGCCGGACTGGCATGTCACTCATTTTGCGGTGACGGATTTGCGTCACAAAGCAGGAAGAATCGCAGATGAAGCCTATCGTGCCCCCTCGGAAAAGCTGTGGATGATCGGCGTCACCGGCACTAATGGTAAAACTTCAAGTTGCCATTGGATTGCGCACGCATTGAATATAGCAGAGAAAAAATGCGCCCTGATCGGCACGCTGGGTAATGGTTTTGTCGAGGCACTGCAAGAGACAGCGAACACCACACCTGATGCCGTAAATTTACATGGACTACTGGCAGATTACCTGAACAACGGTGCCAAAGCGGTCACTATGGAAGTCTCTTCTCACGCACTGGCGCAAGGACGCGTCAACGGGGTGAAATTTGATGTGGCGCTATTGACTAACCTGAGTCGCGACCATCTGGATTACCACGGTAACATGGCAAGTTATGCTGCTATTAAACGACGACTGTTTGATTGGCAGTCATTGCAATTTGCAGTGGTCAACCTAGATGACCCGTTCGGCATCGAGCTGGCTGCGCAGTTGCGCGACAAAAACGTTGAAGTGATCGGCTACGGATTGACTGATGCGGCATTGCGTCAGGCAGAACGCTACGGCATGCGCATGGTGTACGGGGATTTGCGCAAAATGACTACGCAAGGCATGCAACTGGATGTGCGTTCAAGTTGGGGTGCAAGCGAATTCAAAAGCACGCTGCTGGGCAGATTTAATGCGGCGAACTTGTTGGGTGTGCTGGCGGTATTGCTGGTGAGCGAAGTGAGCCTGGATAAGGCCGTGGCTGCATTGGGCAGCGTACAACAGGTTGCCGGACGCATGCAGAAACTGGGTGGAACTGACACGCCGGCGGTGATTGTGGATTACGCACACACGCCGGATGCACTGGAAAAGGTTTTGCTGACGCTGCGCGAAGTCAGTGCCGGGAGCCGGCTAATCTGTGTCTTCGGTTGCGGTGGCGACAGGGATCGCGGCAAACGCGCCATGATGGGTAAAATTGCAGAGAAGTTTGCAGATTTTTGCATTATCACCAGCGATAATCCGCGCAGCGAAGATCCTCAGCTTATTGTCGCAGAAGTCGGCTGCGAAATGAAAGCCGGAAAACATCAGATTTTGTCTGAACGGGCCGCAGCGATTCGCCATGCTATAAATATGGCCAAATGCGGAGATATGGTTTTGATTGCGGGTAAAGGACACGAAAATTATCAGGAAATTAAAGGGGTGAAGTATCCATTCAGTGATGTGGAAATAGCCTTGCAGGAACTGAAAAGCTGGCCGCACGGAGGTATTCAATGATGTTACTCAGCAAAGCCGCCAAAGTGCTGAATGCAAAGTTGCCGTCCAATGCAAGTGACGTGCGATTCTTAGCAGTTTCCACCGACACGCGCAAAATTCAGCCGGGTGACTTATATATCGCCCTGCGCGGTGAATATTTCGATGGAGCCGATTTTGTCGCACAGGCAATGCAAAGCGGGGCCGTAGCCGCTGTAGTCAACCAAGACGGCTTCGAGAAGCTGACAACACCGCAGAATACGGTTTTTCCCATCCTGCTGGTAGAGGATACGCGCCTGGCACTAGGTCAATTGGCGGCATACTGGCGCCGTCAGTTTTCCATTCCCGTGGTCGCTATTACCGGCAGCAACGGAAAAACCACTGTCAAGGAAATGCTGGCCGCCATTTTGCGTGCAGCCGCTGGCAGCGAAGAGGCCGTACTGGCAACTAAAGGCAACCTGAATAATGACATAGGCATGCCACTCACCCTTTTACAATTGAGCGCGCAACATCGCTATGCCGTTATTGAAATGGGCATGAATCATCCGGGTGAGATCGATTATCTGAGCCGGATTGCCAGCCCGCAAATTGCGCTGATCAATAATGCCAGTGGTGCGCATCTGGCGGGCATGGGGTCGGTGGACGCGGTAGCCTTTGCCAAAGGTGAAATTTTTGCAGGATTGCAACACGAAGGTAGTGCAATCATCAACGCTGATGATGAATACGCGCCGCTGTGGCGCAGTCTGGCAGGGGTACATTCTTTACTGGAATTTGGTCTGAACAGCAATGCGGATGTCACCGGCCAATGGTATCCGCTAACGAGGGGGCAGCGTCTGGTCGCACAAACGCCAAAAGGTGACTTTACTGCGGATATGCATGTTCCCGGCGAACATAATGCGCGCAATGCACTGGCTGCTACCGCAGCAGCTATTGCCCTGAACTTGCCGCTGGAGAGCATCCTGAGCGGCCTGGAAAAATTCAGCGGTGTGGCAGGACGCTTGCAATACAAACAGGCCCGTGGTGGTGCAACGGTGATTGACGATAGCTACAACGCGAATCCGGCTTCGCTGGAAGCGGCCATTTCGGTATTGGCTCAAACGTCAGGGCGACGCGTACTCGTGCTGGGTGATATGGGTGAGTTGGGCGATAACGCAGCAACTTTCCATGCCGGCATCGGTGCAACCGCACATCAGTCAGGGATCGACAAGCTCTATGCACTCGGGGAATTAAGTCTTGCCGCAGTACACGGGTTCGGCAGTAAAGCTTTGCACTTCGATTCAATTGAAGCACTGCAAGCGTCCCTCGAAAATGAATTACATACCGGTACGACGGTGCTGGTCAAAGGTTCGCGCTTCATGAAAATGGAACGGATCGTCAAATATCTAATGACTGGTGAGCCGGGAATGGTGGTGGCAAGCGCTTGCAACATACCACTTACTGCACACTACTCAACAAAGGAATAATCATGTTATTAGCACTCGCACAATGGTTGGCACAGGATATTCATGTCAGATTTTTTAGTGTATTCAATTACATTACGCTGCGAACCGTATTGTCGGCGATGACCGCGCTGGGAATTTCATTTCTGGTAGGACCTGCGATGATACGCAAGCTGACTGACTATAAAATTGGCCAATCCGTGCGTACAGACGGACCGCAAACGCATTTGGTCAAGGCCGGCACACCCACCATGGGCGGTGCGCTGATTCTTACTTCAATTGCGATAACTACCTTGCTGTGGGGTGATTTACACAACCATTATGTCTGGGTATCCTTGTTGACTACTTTGGGATTCGGTGTCATCGGCTGGGTCGACGACTATCGAAAAGTGGTACACCGCAATCCGAAAGGACTGTCAGCTAAAGCAAAAATGTGCTGCCAGTCGATTGTTGCGCTGCTGGTCGGGGTTTATTTGTGGCAGTCGGCAACCATGCCGGCTCAAACTCAGTTAATTGTGCCTTTTCTTAAGTTTCTGGTATTTCCGATGGGTGCAGTCGCTTTTATCGCAATGGCCTATTTCGTCATCGTCGGCACCAGCAATGCTGTCAATTTGACAGATGGTCTGGATGGCCTGGCGATTATGCCCACTGTGATGGTGTCTGGCGCCCTGGCATTATTCTCCTATGTTGCAGGAAATGTCGTGTTTGCAAAATATCTAGGCATTCCGTATATCCCGGGAGCCGGTGAGTTGGCGGTATTTTGTGGTGGAATCAGCGGTGCCGGTCTGGCTTTTCTCTGGTTCAACGCCTATCCGGCAGAAGTATTTATGGGCGATGTGGGGGCGTTAGCGCTTGGTGCTGCGCTCGGCGTAGTTGCAGTGATTGTGCGCCAGGAGTTGGTGCTGTTCATTATGGGGGGTGTTTTCGTGGTGGAAACGCTGTCTGTGGTAATTCAGGTCGCTTCATTCAAATTGACCGGAAAACGCGTGTTCCGTATGGCCCCGCTGCACCACCATTATGAATTGAAAGGGTGGAAGGAAACGCAGGTGGTGGTGCGCTTCTGGATTATCACCATGTTGCTGGTATTGTTGGGCTTAGCGACGTTGAAACTGAGATAGAAGGAGTTTCTTTGAAACAATTTGCAACAAAATCTGTGCTGGTACTCGGTCTCGGTGAGACCGGATTAGCTATGGTGCGCTGGCTGAGCGCGCAAGGCGCACGCCTGCGTGTTGCGGATAGCCGGCTTATGCCCCCCGGTGTGGATGAAGTTAGCCGATTGGTTTCCCCTGAACAAATATTTTGCGGGCCATTCGACGAGGCGTTATTTGCCGGCATTGATCTGGTCGCAATCAGTCCGGGTGTTGCGGTGGCTGATCCGCATGTGGCGCGCGCCATCGCACGGGGCATCTCCGTCGTTGGCGACATCGAACTCTTCGCACAACAGATGCAGAACTCAGGATGCGGCGCTAAAATTATTGCGATTACCGGTTCGAATGGCAAGACCACGGTGACCAGTCTGGTGGAACACATGTGCCGTGCCTGCGGACGCGATGCGGTAGCTGCCGGCAATATTTCACCTGCCGTGCTGGATGTGGTATTGCAGCGCGGGGAGCATCAGCCTGCAATCTGGGTGCTGGAATTATCCAGTTTTCAGCTGGAAACTACTTACAGTTTGCAAGTTGACGCCGCGACGGTACTCAATATCAGCGAAGATCATCTGGATCGCTACCAGGGCATGGCTGATTATGCAGCGGCAAAGCAAAATATTCTTAACGGCTGCCGCGTTCAGGTGCTGAATCGGGATGACGCGCGCTGCATGTCGATGCAAGATACCCAGCGAGAATTGATTAGTTTCGGTTTGAACTTGCCCGTAGCCACAACAGATTTTGGCATCCTGTCGGACAATAGTGAAATCTGGCTGATGGAGGGCAATCAACGTCTGATCAAGGCCTCTGAACTGAAGCTTGCCGGTCTGCATAATGTCGCTAATGCACTGGCGGCATTGGCGTTATGCCGCGCTATTGATTTACCCATGCCTATGTTACTCGAAGCGCTGCGCAGCTTTAAGGGTTTGCCGCACCGCGTAGAAAAAGTTGTCCAGTTACACGACGTGACATTTTACGATGATTCCAAGGGCACCAATGTCGGCGCAACGGTAGCTGCATTACAAGGTTTGGGAAGTAAAGCTGTATTGATAGCCGGGGGGCAGGGCAAGGCACAGGATTTTTCCCCCTTAAAATCCGCGGTCACAAAATACGCTCGCGCCGTAATACTGATCGGACAGGATGCGCCTTTGCTCGCAGCTACTTTGCAAGGTTGCGATGTTGCCATCCTGTATGCCGTGGATATGCAGGATGCGGTGCAACAAGCAGCCGGCATCGCGCTGCCGGGAGATGCCGTTTTGCTTTCCCCTGCTTGCGCCAGTTTAGATATGTACAAAAACTATGTACACAGGGCAGAGGCTTTTATTGAGGCAGTGCGTAAACTGGCGGAATCATGGCCTCATTAGTCAGGACACGTACCCGGCCCCCGCATGCACAATACGATATGCTGCTCATCTGGGTGTTTATCGCGCTGCTCTCTGTCGGGTTGGTAATGGTCTATTCCTCCTCCATCGCAACAGCCGAAGGCAGTAAATTTACCAATCATCAGGCAAACTATTACCTGATTAGGCAAAGCATATTTATCGCAGTGGGATTGCTCGCCGGAATAATCGCATTTCAAGTACCCGTACAGCTTTGGCAAACCTATGCGCCTTATTTATTTCTGGCCGGGGTCTTGCTGCTGATAGTGGTACTGATTCCGCATATCGGACATGAAGTGAATGGCAGTCGGCGCTGGTTGCCGCTGATAGTCATCAATTTGCAGCCATCCGAGTTGATGAAATTATTTGCCGTGATGTATGCCGCAGACTATACCGTGCGTAAAGCACGAGCTTCCATGATGCAAGCGTTTTTGCCGATGTTCGCGGTAATGGCCGTGGTTGGCGCTTTTTTGCTGCTGGAGCCGGACATGGGCGCTTTTGTGGTGATCCTGTCGATTGCCTTTTGCACACTGTGGTTGGGCGGATTTAACATCAAGGTGTTCGGCGCTTTAATGGTGGCGCTGCCTTTGGCATTTGCCGCGTTGATTTTATCCTCGCCGTACCGCATGCAGCGTGTCACCGGTTTCTTGGATCCCTGGGCTGACCCGTTCGGAAAAGGCTATCAGCTCAGTCATGCGTTGATCGCCTTCGGGCGCGGAGAACGTTTTGGCGTGGGGCTGGGGGCAAGCGTGGAAAAGCTGTTTTATTTGCCGGAAGCGCATACCGATTTTCTGATGGCGGTGATTGCCGAAGAATTGGGACTGGTGGGCGTTGTCTGTGTGATTGGTTTATTTGCCCTGTTACTGATACGCAGCTACCAGATCGGACGTCATGCGGCATTTCTGGAACGCAACTTCTCATCTTTGGTGGCGCAAGGCATAGGCGTATGGATAGGCGTGCAGGCAACCATCAATATCGGTGTCAATATGGGTTTGCTGCCGACGAAGGGACTCACCTTGCCCTTCCTGAGCTTCGGTGGCAGTGGCGTGGTGGTGAACTGCATCGCCGCCGCTGTCCTGCTTCGTGTCGATTATGAAAACAGAAGGTTGGACAGAGGTATGCCGGCATGATTATCAGGATTCAGGACCGAGGATTCAGGATTCAGGTTGAATCTAGCTGCATTGAACTTGATTGCCGCCATTTAATGAGTATCTATTTATGAACCGCTCAATCCTGATTATGGCCGGAGGAACCGGAGGCCACATCTTTCCGGCACTGGCGGTCGCTGACATCCTGCGTGAGCAGGGCTGGCAAGTGACTTGGCTGGGTGCACCTGCCAGCATGGAAGCGGAACTGGTGCCCAAACACGGCTACCCGATAACACTGGTTAAATTTTCAGGTCTGCGCGGCAAGGGGCTGCTGCGCAAATTCATGCTGCCAGTGAATTTGTTGCGGGCTGTGTGGCAAAGTGCCGGGGCGATGTTTCGCTGCCGGCCGGATGTCGTGCTGGGTATGGGCGGCTATATTACGTTTCCCTGCGGCTTGATGGCTGTCTTGTTGCGTCGCCCGCTGGTGATCCATGAGCAAAATTCGATCGCCGGATTGAGCAATAAAGTATTGGCACGGATGGCTACACGCGTGTTGAGCGGATTTCCCGAGGTGTTGCCGCATGCTATCTGGTGCGGCAATCCGGTACGCAGCAGCATTGCGGCAATCGTCGCACCCGAAGTTCGTTATGCAGCACGCACAGGTCGGTTGAATGTACTGGTCGTAGGCGGCAGTCTTGGTGCGAAAGCCATCAATGAAACTTTGCCGCAGGCGCTTGCCATGCTCGCAGAAGATGCTCGTCCGGCGGTGTTGCATCAAACCGGCAAGGCGCATCACGCCAGCGTAATGAGTTTATATCACGCTGCTGGCGTTGAAGCTGATATACGGCCATTTATCGAGGATATGGCTGCCGCCTATGAAAATGCCGATCTGGTAATTTGCCGGTCCGGTGCGCTGACCATCGCAGAACTGGCGGCGGCCGGGGTCGCCAGTTTGCTGATTCCATTTCCCTTCGCAGTGGACGATCATCAGACGCATAACGCGAAATTTTTAAGTAACCATGATGCGGCAATTTTATTGCCCCAGATTGAATTAAGCGCGGAGAAAATCGCACGCATGCTTGGCGAATTAACTCGTGACCGTTTGCAACAAATGGCGCAGCAGGCACGTGGGTTTGCAAGGCCTGACGCGGCCCGCGCAGTCGCAATAATATGCAAGGAGATTGCAGCATGAAACATAAAATAAAGCAGATACATTTCGTCGGCATCGGTGGTTCAGGCATGAACGGAATTGCCGAAGTGTTGTTCAATCTTGGCTTCGGTGTAAGTGGCTCGGATCTGGCTGAAAATACCGCAACCCAACGTTTGACTCAGCTGGGCATTAAGGTTGCCATCGGTCATGCCCCTGAAAATCTGGCCAATGCCGATGTGGTGGTGGTTTCGACTGCCGTGGGCAGTGATAATCCGGAAGTTCTGGCCGCGCGTGCACGCCAGATTACGGTGGTTCCGCGCGCCATGATGCTGGCGGAATTGATGCGTTTGCGTCAAGGTATTGCCGTAGCAGGAACGCATGGAAAAACCACCACCACTTCACTAACAGCCAGTGTCCTGGCAAGAGGCGGCTTCGACCCCACCTTCGTCATTGGCGGCAAGTTAAACAGCAGTGGCACCAATGCAAAACTGGGAACCGGTGAATTTATCGTCGTGGAAGCGGATGAATCCGACGCGTCATTCCTGTATTTGCAACCGATTCTGGCTGTAGTCACTAATATTGATGCAGATCATATGGAAACTTATGGTCATGATTTTGAGCGATTGAAACAGGCTTTCGTCGATTTCATCGGACATTTACCGTTCTATGGCCGCGCCATGGTATGTGTTGACGATGCAAATATCCGTGATCTGTTGCCACGTATCACCAAACCTGTGACAACTTACGGCTTCAGTGAAACCGCGCAAATCCGTGCAGTCGATGTGCGCCATCAGGGCGGACAGATGCGCTTCACCGCGATTTGCCGGCAAAACAGCTCGCACCGCGATCTGGACATTACCCTTAACTTGCCTGGAAAACACAACGTGCTGAACGCGCTGGCCGCGATTGCCATTGCACTGGAAGTCGGGGTGGACGACGAAGCCATCATCGCCGCTCTGAGCGAATTTGAAGGCGTAGGCAGACGCTTTCAGCGCTATGGGGAAATTGCACTGGATGGCGGGAGTTTTACGCTAATTGATGATTACGGTCATCATCCGGTAGAGATGGCCGCTACACTGGCTGCTGTACGCGGGGCTTTTCCGGGTCGTCGTCTGGTACTGGCATTTCAGCCGCATCGTTATACGCGTACCCGTGATCTGTTCGAAGATTTTGTAAAAATATTGTGCGGTGTGGATACCTTGCTGCTTGCAGAAGTGTATGCGGCGGGTGAACCCGCGCTGCTCGCGGCGAATGGGCGTGCCATGATGCATGCATTACGCCTGGCAGGGCAGAGGGAAGTCGTATTTGTCGAGCAGATAGATGATATGCCGCAGACCATTTTGCAATTAGTGCAGGACGGTGACGTTGTGCTCACCATGGGGGCCGGTTCAATCGGGAGAGTGCCGTCAGTAGTGAAAATGATGGCGCAAATATGAATATGAGCGAACCAACACGGTTTTCAGCCGCTCTGCTGCGAGGGAAATTAACCCTTGAAGAGCCGATGTGCCGTCACACTAGCTGGCGCGCCGGTGGTTCGGCCAAGCATTGTTATCAGCCTGCGGATCTGGACGATTTGCGGGTGTATTTGTGCAGCAGGCCGGATACTGAAAACCTGATTGCAGTAGGACTTGGCAGTAATCTGCTGGTGCGCGACGGTGGGCTGCGCGGCACCGTGTTATTAATGCATGGCGCTCTGAATGAGCTGGCGCTACAGCATGACGGGCTGATTTACGCTCAGGCCGGTGTTCCCGGTGCGAAATTGGCGCGATTTGCTGCTTTGCATAACAGGCAAGGGGCTGCCTTTTGCGCCGGCATCCCCGGCACGCTGGGCGGCATGCTGGCAATGAATGCAGGTTGTTATGGCAGTGAAATCTGGCAACACGTGGTCAGGGTTCAAGTATTAACCCGTAGCGGCGAATTGAAGATCAGAACACCGGATGAGTATGAAATTGGCTACAGAAGCGTGGCACTAAGCAGTAAGTGGCAAGTGGACAGTGGGCAGCGGGAAAGCCACAGGTGTATTAACTCACCACTCACCACTCACCACTCACCAGAAGAATTCTTCGTCGGTGCATGGCTATCCTTTAACGCTGGTGATGGCACAGTTGCGCGGCAGCAAATCAAGACCTTGCTGGCAAAACGCATAAGCAGTCAGCCGTTGAATCTGCCAAATGCCGGATCAGCCTTTCGTAATCCGCCCGGTGACTATGCCGCGCGTCTGATTGAGCTGTGCGGTCTGAAAGGCGCGCGCATCGGTGGCGCTGAAGTTTCTGAAAAACACGCGAATTTCATTGTCAATACCGGAGGGGCGACAGCTGCTGATATTGAAAATCTGATTTGCATGGTACGTGAAACTGTCGCCGCTCAGTGCGGCGTGGATTTACATCCCGAAGTGAAAATCATAGGTGATGCACAAATGATGGATGAAAAAATGTCAGGTCTTTTAATGCCGAACCCTCACTCCTCAAGCCTTAATCCGGCTTCTTTTGGCAAGGTGGCCGTGTTGTTTGGCGGGCGTTCCGCCGAGCGTGAGGTCTCACTCAAAAGTGGTGCAGCAGTGTTGGCGGCCTTGCAGCGCAGCGGAGTCGATGCGCATGCCTTTGATCCAGACACAAAACCGTTGCAGGCGCTGAAAGAAGCAGGTTTTGACCGCGTATTTATTGCCTTGCACGGCCGTTTCGGTGAGGACGGTACGGTACAAGGCGCGCTGGAGTTATTGGGTATCCCCTATACCGGCAGCGGCGTGTTGGCCTCCGCCCTTGGCATGGATAAGTGGCGCAGTAAGCTGGTCTGGCAGGCGGGTGGAATGCCGGTTCCCGATTTCATGCTGCTCGATGAGCATAGCATTGCTGCTGAAGTCGTTGCACAACTGGGATTGCCGCTGTTTGTCAAACCGGCCAATGAGGGTTCCAGTGTCGGCATCAGCAAGGTAAAAGCGGCGGATGATTTACAGCTCGCCTGCCGGGAAGCGGCAAAGTACGACAAGCTGGTGATCGCAGAACGTTATATCGGCGGGGGTGAATATACCGTTGCGATATTAGGGGAGCATGCCTTGCCTGTTATCAAGATAGAACCTGTCAGCGAGTTTTATGATTATGAGGCGAAGTATCTGCGCGACGATACCCGTTATCTGTGCCCGAGCGGATTGGACGCAGCAGGTGAAGCGCTGATGCAAAAACTCGCGCTTAAAGCCTTCGCGTTGATAGGCGGGGAAGGCTGGGGACGCATAGATTTTCTGATGAGCGACAGCGGACAGCCTTATGTACTGGAAGCCAATACCTCACCTGGCATGACAGACCATAGTCTGGTGCCGATGGCTGCCCGTCAGGCAGGGATAGACTTTGATGAACTGGTCATGCGTGTTTTAGGCTCGGCACATGTGGGATAACACACCTCTGCTGCGCAATATTGCAAATACACTGTTTTTTTGCTGTGTACTGGCCACTTTGTATGGCGGAATACATTACCTCGTGCATAGACCTGAACTGCTGCCCATCAAGGTGGTTCGTTTGAGCGCTGTGCCCGAACGGATAATTGCTGATGACGTGCAGTCACTGCTAAGAGCACAGGTGCGTGGTAATTTTTTTACAGTGGATATTGATCAGTTAAGACGTATGCTAGAGAAGTTGCCCTGGGTGCGCCATGTCAGCATACGACGTGAGTTTCCGGATCAACTGCTGGTGAGTTTTGAAGAACATAAGGCAATAGCACATTGGAATAATGTCGGACTGGTGAATCAACAGGGCGAAGTTTTTGAGGCGGAGACAACACAAGCATTACCGGTATTTTCCGGCAATGAAGGTACGTCACCGGAAGTGTTAAAGCAATATTTAGCGTTTAGCGGGCAAATTGCCCCCTTGCATTTACGCGTCATGCAGCTGGCGCTGTCAACACGCCACGCATGGCAGTTACATTTGAGCAACAACATTGTGGTCGAATTGGGACGCGAAGCAATGCAACAAAGACTGGCAAGATTTATAGCTATTTATCCCTACATCATGGCTCAACCCACTGCAAGGGATATACAACTAGTGGATATGCGCTATCGGGATGGTTTTGCAGTGCGGCTTCGACCGGCATGAGCAATTGTAAACACCAAACAGAAATCAGAAGTGGAGATTGAGCGATGAGCAGA
>CAIWRI010000147.1 GCA_903915035.1 uncultured Nitrosomonadales bacterium
CTCGACCTATACCTTGGCAAGGTATCGCTCTACCAACTGAGCTACTCCCGCATGGAGCATCGCAAAAACCGTCAAACTGGACTCCGGTGAAATGGAGCGGGAAAAGAGGCTCGAACTCTCGACCTATACCTTGGCAAGGTATCGCTCTACCAACTGAGCTACTCCCGCATTGCGAGGTGCGAATTATAGGCGCTTCGCAAACTATGTCAACCTTTTTTTACTTAAAGCGCAAACAAGCGTGCAAAGTTCTCACTGGTTTTCAATCCCACCTCCGTCACACTGATGCCGCGCAACAGCGCGATTTCTTCGGCAACGTGCTTCACATAAGCCGGTTGATTGAGTTTACCGCGAAACGGCACAGGCGCAAGATACGGAGAATCTGTTTCAATCAACATCCGGTCTAACGGCACGCGCTGGGCGACTTCCTTGATCTGCAAGGCATTTTTAAAAGTAACAATACCGGAAAAGGAAATATAAAAACCCATATCCAGGGCTGCTTGCGCCACTTCCCAGTTTTCCGTAAAACAGTGCATCACCCCCGCCGCATGTTCAGCGCCTTCTTCACGCATCAACCGTAGCGTATCTTCCGCCGCACTTCGCGTATGGATGATCAGCGGCTTGCCACATTCACGCGAGGCACGAATGTGATTTCTAAAACGATTTCGCTGCCATTCCAAATCGCCGCTCAGCCGGAAATAATCCAGCCCCGTTTCACCGATAGCAATGATTTTCGGATGCTGAGCGAGTTCAACCAATCGGGCGACACTCGGCTCCTCGACATCCTCGTAATCGGGATGTACGCCGACAGAAGCATATATATTCGGATATTGCACTGCCAGCGCCAGCACTTGCGGAAAATCCGCCAGATTGACCGACACACAGAGTGCGGCCAGCACTTCATTTTGCTGCATTCTGGCCAACACACCGGTGATATTTTCGACCAGATCGGGGAAGTTGATGTGACAATGGGAATCTATGAAGGACATGTGAGCTGACAATAAGTAAATAACAGGGATTCAAAAAACAGTTTCGGATTGAGCGTATGCTGCGCTTCCTTTTTCGCTGTTTGCAGATAGCTTTGTAAGCGCGCCAAATTTAACGCATCCAGATTTTCGACCCGCTTGGCAATATTCGCCTGATCAGCAGGATGATAGCGCACTTTTCCGGTCAGTTTTTGCGACATCAGATCATAGCACCATTGCTGCAACCATTGCACAACCAGGACCTGCGGGGTTTTCTGCAAGGCATCCGCCAGCGCAAACACATCCAGCGCAGCAGGTTGCCGAACCGCACGTAACAATTTTTCGCGTGCCTCCGAGCCATCAGCCCCCTGCATCGCCTGCAACGGAGAAAACCCGGCAAGCGCCAGCGCGTCTGCCGGATTTTTTATTCCCTGCCCTGCCAGCCAGCGCACAGCCGTTGCTGCATCGGGCACGGTTACATTAAAAGCCAGACAGCGGCTTAACAAAGTAGGTAGCAAGGCTTGTGCTTTATGCGTTACCAGTATGAACAGCAAGCCTGGCGGAGGTTCTTCCAGGCTCTTCAGCAGGGCATTCGCCGCATTTGCATTCATCGCCTCCGCAGGATGGATGATCACCACCCGCCTGCCGCCCTGATGCGCAGTCATACCCGTAAAATCCGACAAAGCGCGGATTTGAGCGACGGAAATCTGCCGGCTGGCTTTCTTGCCAGCCTCATCTTCTTCAGTCTCCGATTCGGGTTGCAGAAAACGAAAATCCGGATGTGACCCCTGAAGCAACCAGTGACAGGCAGGGCATTCCCCGCAGGCACAACCGTTATCCAGCGGCTGCCGGCACAGTAAGGTGCGGGCAAAATTGAGCGCCAGCTCCAGCTTGCCTGTCCCTTTCATGCCTTGAAACAGCAAAGCTTGCGATGCGCGCGTGCGCAGAGCTTGCAAGCGAGTCCAGTCGTCCTGCTGCCAGGGATATAGTTCGCTCATTGCATTGATTCAAGAATTGATGCCAGTTGCTGTTGCACGGCTTCTAGCGTCTGTGCCGCATCAATCACTGCAAAACGCTGCGGATTTTCCGCTACACGACGCTGATAACCGCTGCGCACACGCTCGAAAAATTCGCTCTGTTCCTTTTCAAAGCGATCAAGCGATATATTGTTTGCCAGCCGCTGCCTGGCCACTTCAACCGGCAAATCAAAAAACAGCGTCAAATGCGGCACCAGCGCCACCCAGCTTTCCAGTTGTGTGAGTTTGTCCCAGTCCATACCGCGCCCGCTCCCCTGATAGGCGAAACTGGCATCACTGAATCTATCCGAAATCACCCATTTGCCCGCAAGTAAAGCCGGTTTGATGACCTGTTCGACATGTTCGATGCGCGCCGCAAACATCAACATGGCTTCCGTAGTTATGCTCATGGACTGGCTGAGCAGCATCTCCCGCAACTGCTCACCAAGCTTCGTGCCGCCCGGCTCACGAGTCAAAACAACCTCCACCCCGCGCTGCCGCAGCATATCGGCAAACCATGCCAGGTGGGTGCTCTTGCCTGCGCCGTCGACACCTTCAAAAGTAATAAATTTATTCATTAAAAACAGCCGGAAGTTGATAATCGTTTGTTAAGCGAGCTGGAGAGCAAACTATGCCACACAATTTAAAGGAAAAATACTTGCATATCGGAGGAATTATAATGAAGCGTCAATTCAACCGGATGGTGCCAGTGAATCGGGCAAGACAGGAATATATCAGGGTGATTTGAGATGCCGCATCAGTCTGATTCTGACAGTTCAGGTGGGTGAATAGAGAGGCAGAAAACCTGAATTTCTGCTGCTGACTTACGGCACACATCCCCATATATTCACTTCCGCTTATTCACCTCTGTCGAGCTTGACGATCCGCAATCAAGACCCGACACGAATGATACTGCTGCAACTCAGGCGGTGATATAACGCTCCATCTGTTCGATGATGAAATCTTGATCGGAAATTTTAGCTTTGACCAGATCGCCAATTGATACGATGCCAAGGATGTTTTCCTGCTCATCCAGCACAGGCAAATGGCGTAAAAAACGTTCCGTCATCAGCGCCAGCCCTTGCGAAATTTCCATATCCTGAGAAACGAAACGCACCTGTTGCGTCATTACCTCGTTCAGCAGAATTTCTTTAGGATTACGTCCAAGAGCGGTAATTTTATTCAGACAGTCACGCTCGGTAAAGATACCAACTAGTTTTTTTTCCTCTAAAACCATAACGGCGCCAATACCAAAATCACGCATCAACTCCACTGCGTGCTGAACGGTATCCGTAGGTTTAACTGTTGTAAGTGGTTTTGTTTTCTGGGCAAGTATTTGCTTAATTCTTATCATTATTTTCTCCACTAAGTTTTCTGAAATTACGGATGCGGCACTACGGACTTTCATCTTAGACTATTTACGTAAATATGCAATTGCCATACTCGAAAATAGCCCCTGTTATCAGAACCGTTAGGTACTTTTAAGCATCCGACTTCACTTGCAGAGGGACAGCACAGGCATTGCCTTTACCAGGGAAGACCCCGACTCACCTGCCACGCGCCACTATTATTTTTGATAGCGATCTACCGCCCGGTTATGCGCTGCCAGATTACTGGAAAATTTTGAACTGCCGTCACCGCGGGCAACGAAGTACAAAGCGTCGGTAGTGGCAGGATGCAGTGCTGCATTCATCGCAGCCAGCCCCGGCATCGCGATCGGCGTAGGCGGCAAGCCGGCACGGGTATAGGTGTTATAAGGCGTATCCGTGGTCAGATCACGGCGCTTAAGATCACCATCGAATTTTTCACCCAGCCCGTAAATCACAGTCGGGTCTGTTTGCAGCAACATGTGCAGGCGCAACCGGTTAACAAACACACCCGCGATCATGGCACGATCAGCAGCCATACCGGTTTCCTTCTCCACGATGGAAGCCAGTATCAGCGCTTGATAAGGCGTCGCCAACGGCAAATCCGGAGTGCGTGTCAGCCAGGCTTCGTTCAGCCGTTTTTGCATCAGCTTATAGGCGAACTTGAATAGTTCAAGGTCGCTGCTACCGACAGCAAGAAAGTAAGTCTCAGGTAAAAACAGCCCTTCCGGCTGCGTTTCAATGGCACCGATACGCTGCAATATTTCGCTGTCGCTTAAACTTAAACTGTCATGCCGGATGTTGGGATTGTCGTTGAGTACATTGCGCAATTGCCTGAAATTCCAGCCTTCGATGATGGCAAACTGATTCTTGCTGCCATTGCCCTGAGTTATCATGTCAAGCAAAGCCATTTTTGATATAGCGCCATCAAGCTGATAAATGCCCGCCTTGATTTTTCCGGCTCGCCCCTGCAAGCGGGCGAAAAGCACAAACAACCCGGGATAATCCAGCAAACCGCCCTGTTCGAATTGCGTCGCCACTTGCGTTAGCGTATTGCCCTGATCGACAGAAAACTCAAAGGGCAAAGTTTGCGGCTGCGAGGGCGCATAGACATAATAGGCAAGACTGCCAAAACACATTACCACCAGCAACCCGATCAACTTGCCCATCATTTCAACTCCAGCACTGCGCGTATTTTCGATGTCCGGCTAAAATCCGTCCAGTGCTGCTGCTCAAGCTGCGCTACCGGCCATAAACCAAACACACTGTTAGTTAAAAACAATTCATCGGCACAAAACAATTCAGCCAACTCAACATTGCGCACGTCAATGGGCATGCCGAGTTTTGCAGCACCCGCCATCACCCGGTCACGCTGCACGCCCGCCACCCCGCAGCGCGACAACGACGGCGTAATCAGCCGTCCCTGAGAGAATAAAAACAGATTGCTGCGCACGCCCTCAATCACAAGACCTTCTGCATCCAGCAGCAATCCTTCCTGAGCCTCCGTACCGGCAAGTTCAGCCGCTGCCAGCACATTTTCCAGACGGTTCAGATGCTTGATGCCGGCGAGCTGCGGCTGATGCCCCAGACGAAGTTCACACAGACGTACCACTACACCCTGATTTTCATAGCCGGATGGATAGACGGGCAGTGCAGTAACATCCCATATATGTGCGGGAATTACATCGAAAGCAGGCGTATAGCCGCGAATATTCTGGCCACGCGTGACAATGATTTTAACCACCGCGTCGGGATGCGCTGCCACCAGCACGGCCAGTTCATCAGACAGGCCATCCGGACAGACAATGCCCAGTGCAGCGCAATCGTTTTGGAGTTTTTGATAATGCAGCGGCCAGTGCTGTGGCTGACCATTTGAGATGCACAGGGTACGGAACACCCCGTCACCATAAAGCAAACCGCGATCTCGTATGCTGATCATGTTGCCTGAGATGCCATTGACCAACATAGAAATCAACCAGAAAACTACTGTCCACGAAAGACACCACTTCGTGGACAAAAAAGGCTTCAGAATTAAACTTTACTGAACACCAGTGTACCGTTGGTGCCGCCGAAACCGAAATTATTGTTCATCGCCACGTTAATTTTCATGTCGCGGGCGATATTGGCGCAATAATCCAGATCACACTCCGTATCCTGTTCGAAGATATTGATGGTCGGCGGAGATATTTGATGATGTATCGCCAGCACCGAGAAAATCGACTCTATCCCGCCTGCGCCGCCCAGCAAATGACCGGTCATCGATTTGGTTGAATTGACGACCAGCCTTTTGGCATGATCACCGAAAGCCAGCTTGATCGCCTCAGTCTCGTTTTTGTCACCCAGCGGGGTTGAGGTACCATGTGCATTGACATACTGCACGTCATCCGCATTCAGCCCTGCATTTTTCAAGGCGCTTAACATGCTGCGCTTCGGGCCGTCGCTGTTTGGTGACGTGATATGATAAGCATCACCGCTCATGCCGTAACCTGTCAATTCAGCATAGATCTTTGCGCCGCGCGCTTTGGCATGTTCATATTCTTCCAGCACCATCACCCCGGCACCTTCACCGATAACAAAGCCATCTCTGTCCTTATCCCACGGACGGCAGGCGGTAGCCGGATCATCATTTCGGGTGCTCAAGGCGCGAGCGGACGAAAAGCCACCGACCGCCAGCGGACCGATGGTCGCTTCCGCCCCCCCTGCAATCATCACATCGGCATCGCCATATTCAATCATGCGTGCGGACTCACCGATACAATGCGTGCCGGTCGTGCAGGCGGAGACCATCGCCAGATTCGGGCCTTTCAATCCGTACATCACGGATAAATTACCGGAAATCATGTTAATGATGGTGCCGGGAATAAAGAAAGGTGAAATCTTGCGCGGCCCGCCGGCCAGGTAATCGCTATGCGTTTCTTCGATCGACGGCAGACCGCCGATACCTGAACCGATATTGACACCGATGCGCTCTGCATTTTGCTCGGTGACTTCCAGACCCGCATCCTTAAAGGCCTCCATTCCGGCGACCAGACCAAAATGAATAAATCTTCCCATGCGACGGGCATCTTTGGCAGGCAAATACTGTGTAACATCAAAATGCTGTACTTCGCCGGCAATTTGACTGGCAAATTGACTGGCATCGAAACTTGATATTTTGACGATTCCGGATTTACCTGCGACGATGTTAGGCCAGGCAACAGAAATACCGATGCCGACCGGGGAGACGATCCCCAAGCCGGTCACAACCACTCTACGTTTAGACAAATTAGCTCCGCCGACAAGAATTTACTTTTGATGTGCCAGGACGTAATCGATGGCTTGCTGCACGGTTGTGATCGTTTCTGCATCTTCATCAGGAATTTCGCATTCAAATTCTTCTTCCAGCGCCATCACCAGTTCGACGGTGTCCAGGGAATCAGCACCCAGATCGTTGACGAAAGAAGATTCGTTTTTTACTTCAGATTCGTTCACGCCAAGTTGTTCCGATACGATCTTTTTTACACGCAGCTCAATAGACATTTTAAGACTCCCACCCTGTTATAAGTTAAAAAAGCTCAGGCATTGTACCAAAGTTGCCGGAAATTCCCAACAACATCCGCAATACACAAAAATATATGCGACAAATGCTACCGCTATTCGCCACGCAGAATACGCAACGGAGACATATTTTGCAAGCTGCGCGTGGCAAGCCATCCCGCCAGCATCACCAGCATCACCAGCAGTATCCCGCCTGCCAGACTATCCAACCACATCAAACGATCCCACCTGAATGGAATATCCAGCACATAACGCGTCAGCAGCCAGCCCAGCAAAGTAGCACTTGCCGCAGCGAACAGTCCGGCAAGCAGCCCCGTTACGGCAAATTCAGTCAGATGCAAACGGCGCAAGTAGCCACTGTCCGCACCCAGCGTGCGCAAAATCGCCGCTTCATAGATACGCTCATCCTGACTCGCCTGCAAGGCGGCATACAGCACCAGCAACCCTGCTAACTGGGTAAACAGAAATACCACACTGATCGTCTGTGATACCTTTTCAATAATATCGCGCAGCTGGGCTATCACCGCCCCGGTATCAATCAGCAGCAGATTGGGAAATGTCCGTATCAGTTCATCCCCTACGGCGCTCTTGCCCGGCGGCAGATAAAAACTGGAGAGATAACTTGCCGGATAATCGCGCAGCAAAGCGGGCGTGGCAATGACAAAGAAATTTACCTGCATCGAGTCCCATTGCACCTTGCGCAAACTGGTCACCCGGGCTTGAAAGCGACTGCCGGCCACATCGTAGCCCAAAAAATCACCCATATGGATATTCAAGGTTTTAGCGATACCTTCCTCGACGGAGAGCTGCCCGCTATTTGCTGAATCCTGATTCCTGAATCCTGAATCCTGTTTTCCGTCCCACCATCTGCCACTCACCAAAGTATTCCACGCCGGCATTTTGTCGGCATAGGACAAATTGAACTCGCGCTCCACCAGCGCACGCGCCCGGGGATCAGCATAACTGCTACTGTTCACTGCGTGACCGTTGATGGTGGTCAATCTGCCCCTGATCATCGGCATCAATTGCACAGGCAAGTTTTTTTCCTTGAAGAAATTCTGCACGGCTAGCTGCTGGTCAGGCTGGATATTGACCACGAAACGGTTCGGTGCATCAGCGGGCAACTTATCTTGCCAGGCTTGTAGCAAATCCCCCCGAACCAGCGTCAATACCAGCAAAGCCATGCCACCCAGGCTGAGGGCCGCCACTTGCAGCGCCACACTTCGAGCATGCCGGGCAAGATTATTAAACGCATGTTTCGCTTTGAAAAGCCCGCCATAGCGCGCCAGGGAATACAGCAGCAACCACGCCATACTGCCGGAGAGCAGCAGGCAGGCAAGCAACCCTGCCAGCACGGTCACGCCCAGCTTGAGTGAACCTGCCTGCCAAAGGAACAGCAAAGTAAGTACCAGCGCGGCTACTGCATAAATCAGCCAGGCACTGACAGAAGGCGTCCCCAACTCGCGGCGGATAACCTTGAGCGGCGAGACGCGGCGCAGTTGTAATAAGGGTAAGAACGCAAAGCCCAGCAACAAGGCAAAACCGCTTAGTGCGGCTTTAATCGCCGGCAAAAAATCCGGCTGAGGCAAACTATTACCTGACATTAATTTATCCGCCAGCACAGACTGAGTCATATAGCCCAGCAGCAAACCCGCCAGCACGGCAAGCAATCCTGCCAGCAAAAACTGATATAAAAATAGCCATAAAATCTGTCCTTGCCCGGCACCCATACAACGCATCACTGCGCAACTATCCAGATGACGCGCCACATAGCGTCTGGCGGCCAGCAATATCGCCACACCGGCCAGAATGGCCGTGGTCAGGGCGGCAAGGCCGGAAAAATGCTCTGCCCGCTCCAAGGCAACTCTGATTTCAGGACGCGCATCCTTTACATCTTCCAGTTTTTCGTTAGCGGTCAGTTGCGGCGCCAGCACTACCCTAAACCCGGCCACTTGCGCGGCATTACCTGCAAACATCAGCCGATAGCTGATGCGACTGCCTTCTTGCAATAAACCGGTCGCGGCCACATCCGCCTGATTCATCACGACACGCGGCGTGAAACTGGCAAAACCGATGGCGGGTTCCACCTCTTTCACGATAGCCGCTGCCACGATAAAGTGCTGCGCGCCTACGCCCAGCTTATCTCCCGCATGCAAAGCATATCGACGCATCACTCGCTCATCCACCCACAATGTGCCTGGCTGCGGAATCGTCCTTGCAACATGCAAGCCGACATCCTTAATCTCTATTGCGCCACGCAGCGGATAACCCGCCTCCACCGCCTGAATTTCACAAAGCAACGCGCCATCAGACAAATTGCCAGGACGCGACACCATACTGGGAAAAGTCCGGCTTTCAACCACCTGCAAGCCGCGTGCCGTCGCCATCTGGCGATAAAGCGGCGAGAACGGGCGTGTCGAGCTGACGCGTAAATCTGCACCCAGCAGACTGGCAGCCTGCAACACCAGCGCCTGGCGCACGCGGTCGGCGAACAGTCCCACGGTAGATAAGCTACCCACCGCCAGCACCAGCGCCAGCATCAGCACGCGCCACTCCCCTGCCCGCCAGTCGCGGCGCAAAAGATTAAAGGATAAACGAAGGAGGTTCATTGTTTATTCATGGAAAAACGGCTAGCAACCAGCCTATACTCCCCAACCATTATTAAATATTTCAGCATTAAATTCCAGATTCCACCATCTCGCAACATATAAGGTATAAGAAAATTGATTCATAACGCCGTACGTCCTCCAGTTCAACCGGGAACACCTGCATTGTCAATTTGGGCGTCAAACTTATCCAGACTTTGCATGATTTTCCCGGCCAGCTCATAGCGCTCTGAGGCTTTCAATTGCAGCGCCATCTCCATCATTTCGAGCTTACCCATCATTATCTCCTTTGGAAAAAAACCATCACCCATGCTGACAACTCATCCTACCTGACTGGTTGTTATCGCGCCAGCCAATTTCAGCCGTGCGATTTCCAGCAGAATTTTTCGTTCGGACAATTTCCGCCTTTGGGAAGTTGACAACTGAGAGTGGTTCACCGGCCACTCTCAACTAATCTTATCCTTCCGGTCAGTACTTTGCTTTTCATAATCAATTCGCCACTTTCAATTTGCCGTTCAGCGGATTTTATTGCGTTGCAGACTTATCTCAACCGGACTGTCACCACCTCGCCAGCTTGCGCCCGTAAGTCCAGCCGAGTCACCTGTTCAGGTTCACTGAGCATACTGACAATGTGAGAGAGATCTCAATGGGAAGGAAGTAAGCGTCTGGCCTATACCGCCTGATAGTCCAGCTATTCGATAGCCAAGTGCGCGCCTCGATGGCCCCGATGCTTTCACCTGCGGCGCGGGATGCCGGCTGAAATAGCGCTACGAGTTGCTGTGGCGCAGGTCTTAATGCCTATGGCGAGGGTCTCAATGCCTGCGGCGCGGGGCTTAATGGCTGCGGCGCGGGGCTTAATGGCTGCGGCGAGGATCGCTATGCCTGTGTCGCGGGGCTGACCGCCTGCGGCGCAATTCGCCGCGCCCGCCCTGCCTGTCCTGCCGCCCGCCCCATGAGATAGGCGGCAGGCGTCGCGCTGCTTGCCGAAAATATTTCGAGTGGCGGGGGAGGCGCTGATACACGAGCGGGAGGCATGAAGCGTTGGAGGCGGTCAGCCCCGCGACACAGGCATAGCGAGTGGCGGGGGACGGGCGAATAGA
>CAIWRI010000148.1 GCA_903915035.1 uncultured Nitrosomonadales bacterium
CCGCAAAAATATACGGTTTCCGATTTTTCTGCCTTGAATTCTGCCGGGGCAAATCCGCTCCCTTGATGACTGCCGTCACAAAACGGTTGTCCTGCACTTTTTCCGCAGGTGCAATACCAATAACTTTTGCCCGCTTCAACTTCAACGGCAAAGGGTGACTTCTGTGCAACATGGGGTTTATTTTCAGACATGATTGACTCCTTTAAGCTGTTCGAATGGATGTACTCTTGTAGAGACAGGTGATTTTGGTAAAACAGCGCACCCGCCAATTTTCACGCTCCCAGTATAACGGGGTTGTATGACAAGAAAAAGACTACATATTTCAATATACTGTTGCTAATATCACAACAATCGAATATGGATCATGCTGGATATGCGGGAAACTGCCTGATTTGAAGAATTTCATCCCATACGGGCTTAGGACCAATCTGTTGTGCTAGATAATCGGTAAGACTTCTGACACGGTGAGGTATATAACGGTTACTCGGGAAGACAGCGTAGATTCCAACATCCAGCATGGGAAATTCCGGCAGAAGAATTTCAAGGCCGTGTTCGCGTACGGCTTTTTCGACCATGAATGCAGGTGCGCTGGTGATGCCCATGCCACGGAGCGTGGTCATCAGCAATGCATCTCCGCTATTGGCTGCCAGTCTGCCGGAAACGGGAAACCACTGTGTTTCGCCGTCAATTACAAAAGCCCAGCTTGAACGCATGGCCAGCAAATAGCCCAGACATTCATGGTTGACGAGTTTACTCGGGTGGTTGGGGCGGCCATTTTTTTTCAAATAGTCTGGCGCTGCCACTACAACACTGTGACTGCTGCCGATCTTTCGTGCTACATCGCCAGGACCTAGTTTATCGGTAATGCGGATGGCCAGATCAAAGCCGCCTTCAATCAAATTGACGCGGCTGTCATTGAATTCCAGTTCTATCGTGATATCCGGGTTGGCTGCCATAAAGTCGCCAAACATCGGCATCAACTGATGTATGCCGAATGAAAATGGCAGCGTGATGCGGATATGCCCGCGAGGAGCCTGACGATTTTCGGTCAGATCGGCTTCCGCCGCCTCTACCAGACTCAGAATTTCACGGCATTTTTCCAGATAAGGCGCGCCAGCAGAAGTAAGACTTAAGCGCCGCGTGCTGCGCGCCAGCAACTTGGCGCCCAGATGCGCTTCCAATGCGGCTATTTTTCGTGTAACAATGGAACGCTCGACATTCATCTGCTGCGCCACCGCAGCGAAACTGCCCAGTTCGGCAACCCTTACAAAGAGACGCATGCTGTCGATTCGATCCATAAAAATTCCTGTTTATTGTTGCGATATTAGCAATGATATTTTGCTAATTGTAGGCTATTTTTGAAGTATCGGCTGGTGTAGAGTGTGACCGCTGGCAAGATGCAATGCCGCGTCTATCCTTTTCTGATGGCCGGTGCATTCGGATGCTGTATGATTTAGTAAGGGATGATTCAACGCTGAATCTGGCGTGAAAATTCGATGTTAATTTATGGAGAGTTAAAATGACAAAAGTAGCAGTAGTTTACCATTCAGGTTATGGTCACACCCAACGCATGGCCGAGGCTGTTGCGGCAGGTGCCGATGCAACGTTAATCGCCATCGATGTGGAAGGCAATCTGCCCGACGATGGGTGGGATACCCTGAATGCGGCGGATGCTATCATCATGGGCAGTCCGACTTACATGGGGACGGTGAGCTGGCAGTTTAAGAAATTTGCCGATGCGTCCTCCAAACCCTGGTTTACCCAGCAATGGAGGGATAAGGTGTTTGCCGGTTTTACCAATAGCGCCACCATGAACGGGGATAAGTTGTCCACCTTGCACTATCTTTTTACATTGTCCATGCAACACAGCGGCATTTGGGTCGGTACAGGCTTGATGCCCAGTAATTCAAAAGCGGCACAACGCAACGATGTGAACTATGTTGGTTCCTTCTGCGGTGCAATGGCACAAACGCCATCGGATAGCAGTCCGTCGGAAATGCTGCCCGGCGATCTCGAAACCGCCAGCTTGTTCGGCAAACGCGTGGCCGAAGTGGCCGCCAAACTCAGGGGCTGAGCTGCATTTGAAATGGCTAATAATTGTAAATGAAATTGGAGTCTGAGATGCAGGAGCGTATGCCCGTTGTTTTTTTGTCACATGGTGCGCCGGATGCCTTGTTAAAGGCGCCGGATGCCGTGGCTTGCTGGGCCGGGATAGGTCTGGCAATTGCAAAGCCTGTCGCAATCCTTGTGATATCAGCGCATTGGGAAGCGCGTCAGCCTACGGTCAGCCTGTCCGCTGAACCTGAAACCCTCTACGACTTCTCGGGTTTCTCACCCGAACTTTATCGCATAAAGTATCGCGCATCTGGCGCACCCGCTTTGGCTGAACGGGTGAGATCACTGCTATCAACTGCGGGAATAGCATCTGATAGCAGTCCGAACCGCGGACTGGATCATGGTGCCTGGGTGCCGCTGTCAGCGATGTATCCGCAGGCCGACGTGCCGGTCATGCAACTTTCGCTGGTAAGGAACGCAGGCCCGACAATCCATTTCGGGCTTGGGCGGGCACTGGCACCCTTGCGGGATGAAGGTGTGTTGATCCTCTGTTCGGGTGCGATCACGCACAATTTTGCGTGGCTGGATTGGCGTGCCGGCGCAGGCAAAGCGCCTTTTCCGCAAGCGGAAGTATTTAATATGTGGGTCGCCGGACAGTTGGCCGCTCAGAATGTTTCGGCGATGCTTAGTTATCGTTCTGCGCCGCATGGAGCGGAGTCACACCCGAGCGAAGAGCATTTTATGCCGCTTTTCGTTGCCCTGGGTGCCGCAAAGGATAATACGCCTCAGCGTTATCATCCTCTGTTTTCCTATGGCGCACTTTCCATGGATGCATATATCTGGGGTGGCTAGAATGACCGGATATTGACCTTGAACCCGATTCGCTCCGGCTTGTACGGGTCTTGCCTGAGTGCGCCTGCTGGCGGAATGCGTCCGTTGCTTGAGGAAAACCCTAAGCGATGTCTCTAACCGCCCTGTTAAACTGCGCCGTAACCTGTTTTCGCGGCTACTTTTCACCATCCCTATGGCGGGGGGCGTTGCATTTTGGGCGAAGCTGACATTATCTGGGTTGATCTGACTGAGATGAAACACTGATTATTCGGGGTAATCGGTTGTGTCAGGTCTTCGGCACCGGATTCCGCTGAACCCGTTTTTTATGCCTGCACCCAGGTTTTTGCTGCATCATAATCGGTAAAGACGCGGATGTCGGCATCGACGAAAATTCGTGACAGCCAAGCTTGCCAGGTGATCCACTGATTGTCGGTGACTACGGCTATTTTACTGAAATCATGCTGGTGTTCGCGGTTGAAAAACTTCAGCTCTTCCCATGCGACATCCACCGTATAGTCAAGCATGGCGCGCAGATCGAACAGCAAATTAAGCGATCCGGCCGAGGTTAGTTTGTAGATCGATTGCTCTTCAAATTCCTTAAAATCAGCAATGGTGAATTCGCCTAGGATGGCGGCGTTAACGAGGTTATCGGTTTGTTCAATAGTAATCATTTTTTAACCTTTATGAATTTGGCTTTAGCTTAGCATCAAGCTATGTTCTGTGATAGCTCAACGATGCGCTGCAAAGTTGCGTCGCAGATATTCGTGAAAATGCAACATGCCATCTTCAGTTGGCGACTGATAGGGGCCGTGCTCTTCGATACCGCGCTGGTACAGCGATTTACGACCCTGATTCATGCGCAGGCAGATAATGTCGTCTTCAAGCGCGGTTTCATTATAGGCACGTTGTTCTGCCGCGACGTAGTCCCGTTCAAATAAAACAATGTCTTCCAGGTAATAAAACTCGACGATATTGGTGCATGCCTCAGCGCCTTGCGGTACCAGTGTGCTGATAACCAGTGTGCCCGGATACCACTCAACCATGATGTTCGGATAGTAAGTCAGCCAGATTGCGCCGTATTTTGGCAGTTGTCCGCCGTGATAGCGCAGCACCTGTTCCTGCCAGTCGCCATAAGCTGCACTGCCAACCCGCTTGAGTGCATTCTTGATACCGACGGTTTGTACGCTGTATTGTTCGCCAAATTCCCATTTCAGCTCGCCACAGTCGACAAAATTACCGAGTCCCGGGTGGAAGGGCACAACGTGGTAATCTTCCAGATACACTTCGATGAAAGTCTTCCAGTTGAAGGCATATTCATCTACCTGTACACGATCCAGCATATAACCCGAAAAATCCAGATCCTGCATCACGCCGACTTTTGCAAGATCTTTTGCAATGTCGCGACGTCCGGAAAACAGCATGCCATTCCATTTTTGCAATGGTGATTTGTTCAGGTGCAAACAGGGATTTTCAGGAAAATGCGGCGCACCGAGTAATTCGCCGTCGGTTTTGTAGGTCCAACGATGCAAGGGGCAAATAATATGCTGCGCATTGCCGCGTCCTTGCAACATGGTGGCCTGACGATGGCGGCAGATGTTCGATAGCAACTCCACTCCGTTCGGATTGCGTACCAGCATTTGCGCTTCATCGCGCAGCACCTGATAGTCACCCAGGCTGGGTACCATTAATTCATGGCCGACGTAATTCGGTCCATGTTCAAACAACAGTCGCTGTTCCAGCTCCAGTATTTTAGGATCGAAGTACCAGCTAAGTGGCGGTTGTACCTGAGCGGGGTCAAGTTGAATTATTTTAGCGATATTGGACAAGCCTGCATCATCCTTGCAAATTGTTACGGGAAAGGTAGCGATTTTCCTCTAAATCACTAAAGAGGGCAACAAAAATTGCCTCAGAGTGGATGCGTTGGGTAAAATGTAACACTTTTCTACTCAGAAGAATGAAATGACCGGAAAATCGCAAAAAGTGCCAGGCTATGAATCGGCCATGGCCGAACTGGAAAGCATAGTTGCTGACATGGAAGCTGGCCGGCTATCATTGGAAGATTCGCTGGCCGCGTATAAACGTGCTGCCGAACTATTGACCTTTTGCAGGATGCGTCTGGAAGATGCACAACAGCAGGTGCGGGTGCTGGAAGAGGGCGTGTTGAAAGAGTTAGGTGAAGATAGATGATGAATAGTGATTTTAGCAGTTGGGCTGCCGCTCACCAATCCCGTTTTGAAACCGTGTTGCGGGAGTTGTTGCCGCAACCTCAAATCGCACCACAACGCTTGCATCAGGCGATGCGTTATGCCGTGCTGGATGGTGGTAAGCGTGTGCGCCCCCTGCTGGCTTTTGCCGCTGGCGAACTGGCAGGCGCTGATGTGATGCGCGTGAATATTGCCTCTGCCGCCGTTGAGTTGATTCATGCCTATTCACTGGTTCATGACGATATGCCCTGTATGGACGATGATGTGTTGCGCCGTGGCAAGCCGACTTGCCATGTGGAATACGATGAAGCGACTGCGTTACTGGTAGGTGATGCCTTGCAATCGCTGGCCTTTGGACTGCTTGCCGAACATCGACTGAGCGATGATGCCGGCTTGCAATTGGAGATGATCAAGTTGCTGGCAAACGCCTCCGGTTCACGCGGTATGGCGGGGGGGCAGGCGATTGATCTTGCAAGTGTCGGAAAATCACTTAGTTTGCCTGAACTTGAAAATATGCATATACACAAGACAGGTGCGTTAATACGTGCTGCAGTTCTGTTAGGCGCACAGTGCGGGACGGTGACGCAGGCGCAGCTTGCAAGACTCGATCATTACGGTAAATGCATAGGGCTTGCCTTTCAGGTGGTGGACGATGTATTGGATACGGAAGCCGATACTGCTACGCTGGGCAAAACCGCAGGCAAAGATGCCGAGCATGATAAACCGACATACGTCACCTTGCTGGGTGTTGCCGCAGCGCGTGCAATGGCGCAGCAATTGCACCGGGAAGCGCTGGACAGCCTGGCAGAATTTGGCGGCGGTGCGCTGCGACTGCGTGAACTCGCCGATTTTATTGTACTGAGAGCGTTCTGATGTATTCCTTGCTTAATCTCATTAATACCCCCGCAGAATTGCGCAAACTGTCGCGCGAGCAATTGCTGTCGCTGGCAAGGGAGCTACGCGAGTTTCTGGTCGAATCTGTCAGCAAAACAGGCGGGCATTTGTCCTCTAATCTCGGTACGGTCGAATTGACCATCGCGCTGCACGCGATTTATAACACGCCGGAAGATAAGCTGGTGTGGGATGTCGGTCACCAGACCTATGCGCATAAAATTTTAACCGGACGACGTGAGGCTATGAGTACCTTGCGCATGAAGGGTGGCATAGCCGGGTTTCCCCGGCGTGACGAGAGTCCTTACGATACTTTTGGCACCGGCCATTCCAGCACCTCGATTTCTGCCGCATTGGGCATGGCGGTGGCCGCGCAATTGTCAGGCTCTGAACGACGCGCGGTGGCGATTATCGGCGATGGTGCAATGACCGGCGGCATGGCTTTCGAGGCGCTCAACAATGCGGGTGCGATGAATGCCAACCTGCTGGTGATACTCAACGATAACGATATGTCAATCTCGCGGCCTGTAGGTGCGTTGAACAACTATCTGGCCAAACTGATGTCAGGGCGTTTTTATGCGGCGATGCGGCGCGGCAGTGAAAAGGTCTTGAAAGGACTGCCGCCGGTGCTGGAATTCGCCAAGCGTGCCGAAGAGCATGTCAAAGGTATGGTGATACCCGGCACAATGTTTGAGGAATTCGGCTTCAATTATATTGGTCCGATTGATGGTCATGATCTGAACGCCTTGCTGGACACACTGAGTAATATTCGTCAGCTTGAAGGTCCTCAATTTTTGCATGTCGTCACGCAGAAGGGTAAGGGGTATGCCCGAGCCGAAGCTGATTGCCAGTTGTATCACGGGGTGGGTAAATTTGACCGGGATCAGGGGATCGTTGCCAAACCCGTTGCAAACAACGTCCAAGGCAGGATCGCTAAGCCGACTTATACCCAGGTTTTCGGGGAATGGCTGTGTGATATCGCCGCAGTAAATGATAAAGTCGTTGGCATTACGCCAGCGATGTGTGAAGGTTCCGGTATGCCGGATTTCGCCAGGAGGTTTCCTGCGCGTTATTTTGATGTAGGCATTGCCGAACAACATGCACTGACATTTGCGGCTGGTCTGGCTTGTGACGGTTACAAGCCGGTAGTGGCAATCTATTCGACTTTCCTGCAACGCGCCTATGATCAGTTGATTCATGATATTGCAATCCAGAAATTACCGGTGGTCTTGGCGATTGATCGTGGCGGACTGGTGGGCGCGGATGGTGCAACGCACGCCGGAAGTTTTGATCTGTCCTTTTTGCGTTGTATTCCGAATATGACGGTCATGGCACCCGCCGATGAAAATGAGTGCAGGCAGATGCTGTATACCGCGATTCAACTCGACACGCCAAGTGCGGTGCGCTATCCGCGTGGTGTGGGGCCGGGTGTTACGATTGAAGAAAAGATGCAGGTTTTACCTGTCGGTCGGGGCGATTTGCGGCGTGAGGGGAAACGTATTGCCATACTGGCCTTCGGTTCGATGTTGGCACCGGCGTTACTGGCGGCTGAGCAACTGGATGCGACGGTCGTGAATATGCGTTTCGTCAAGCCGCTGGATGTTGAACTTGTGCTGCGTATGGCCGCCAGTCATGAACTGCTGGTTACAGTGGAAGAAAATGTCGTGCAGGGCGGGGCGGGTAGCGGGGTTGCCGAATACCTGATGCAACAGGGTATATTAATACCGTTTTTGCAGCTGGGTTTGCCGGATCGTTTCATCGAACAGGGCGAGCCTGCGCAGATGCTCAGCGATTGTGGTCTGGATGCCGCAGGTATCGTGCTTGCAATACAAGTCAGATTGACCAAGTAATTTTGTCGGGATTTGTTATAATCCCGTCCACATGAATTTAGATAGAAAGCATATTATGAATACTCCCGGCACAGCGCCTATTGCTGACGTGCAAAATTTGGCGGATTTGCGCCAGATAGCGATCAATCGTGTTGGTATCAAGGGGATTCGTCATCCGGTCAAGGTGCGGGACAAGAGTGTCGGTGTGCAGCACACCATTGCGACCTTTAATATGTATGTTCATCTGCCGCATAATTTCAAAGGCACGCACATGTCGCGCTTTGTCGAGATACTTAATCGGCATGAGCGTGAAATTTCTGTGGAATCATTTGAAAGTATCCTGCGCGAAATGGTGCTGTTGCTGGAGGCGGAATCGGGTTACATTGAGATGAGTTTCCCGTATTTTGTCAACAAGACAGCGCCGGTTTCGGGCGTGCAAAGCTTGCTTGATTACGATGTAACGCTGATAGGCGAAATGAAAGCCGGTGTTGCATCGGTGACGATGAAGGTGCTGGTTCCTGTGACCAGTTTGTGTCCTTGTTCGAAGAAAATATCTGATCGCGGCGCGCATAACCAGCGCTCACATGTCACGCTTACCTTGCGTACCAACAGCTTTGTCTGGATTGAAGATGTGGTGCGTATTGCTGAGGAGCAGGCATCTTGCGAGTTGTATGGTTTGCTCAAACGCCCCGATGAAAAATATGTCACTGAACGTGCTTACGATAACCCGAAGTTCGTTGAGGATATGGTGCGCGATGTCGCCGCTGTGCTCAATGCCGATCCGCGCATTGACGGCTATATTATCGAGTCCGAGAACTTCGAGTCCATTCATAATCATTCAGCCTATGCGATGATAGAACGGGATAAAACCACATCGTGAAGGGAGAAGAGGGAAGGGTAAAAGCAGGTTTGGCATTTTTCCTTGAGCACAGCGTTCCCTTCCCCCCTTAACCCTTCTCTTATTATATGAAACCTATCGGCATCTTTCGTCATATTGCCTTTGAAGGGCCGGGTTTACTGGCCGGATTCCTTGATGCGCATAAAATTCCATGGCAATTGATCGCGCTTGACGAGCACTGTGCTGTGCCTTTATCTGCATCCGGGTTTTCAGGCCTGATATTTATGGGCGGGCCGATGAGCGTGAATGATGACTTGCCGTGGATAGCACAAGAGCTCGATTTGATACGCGATGCGGTCGAAAAAGACATTTCCGTGCTGGGTCATTGCCTCGGTGCACAGTTGATGTCAAAAGCACTGGGCGGCATCGTATCGAAAAATCCGCTGAAAGAAATAGGCTGGGGGAGCGTGATTGTGTCCGATAACGAAACTGCGCGCAGCTGGTTCGGTGAGATGCAAGCTTTTGATGCTTTTCACTGGCATGGTGAAACCTGTACCCTGCCGCCGGGGGCTGTTCATCTGCTGTCCAGTGCTTATTGTCTCAATCAGGCGTGGAGTCTGGGCCGTCATCTGGCGCTGCAATGCCATGTCGAAATGACCGCTGCGATGATTGCAAGCTGGTGTGATGCCGGTGCTTTGGAAATTACCGTCAGTATCGCCAGTCCGGGTGTGCAATCAGCGCCTGTCATCCAGCAACAGATGATACAAAAACTGCCGCCGTTGCAAGCCGTTGCGCAGCGGCTCTATACGCGATGGATAGCCGATTTTTTATAGCGAGTAAGGAAGTGATCCTGCAGGTGATTTATTAAGCAGACACAGGTGTGTTTTAGCCGGTATTGATGGCCTCACTTTTTTCGTGTTTTCAAATGTAACAATCACTTCATGCAATATCTTAAATCAGAATATTTCATTCTCCAGGCCCTGGCAGGGTTCGTTTTGGGTTTGATGCTGGAGTATGGTACGCTGATACTCACGCTGGCTGCGGTGTCCGTTGAAGTGGTGCTGTTGCACGGCGCGCCAAATCCTGCGCTGGCACGAGACACTGTGTTCGCTGCGGTAATGTTCGATATTAACGGCATACTCGGACTCGCTGCCATTGTTGGCGGTGTGAAACACGGCAGTGCCCAATACAATCTTGATTCAGCCAATTCGTTCCTTGCCATGCTGTTAGTCGCCATTGGTATAGGTATGTTTATTCCTGACTTTGTGCCCGAAGCACAGTGGCAGATTTATTCGGTCTTTTCGATTGGCATCATGTCCATCATGTATCTGGCTTTTTTCCGCTTACAGACCGTCGAACATCGCAATTTTTTTGAATACAATTCAGAGACGGCAGTCGAAGCGTATAATAAAATACACAGCCCGAATGCCTTGCATATTGCGGTAATGCTGGCTGCTGTGGCGCTGGTTGGCGTACTTTCAGATGTATTGTCGGTGATGCCGGACGTGGCGCTGTCGGTAAATCATCTGCCTAAAGCCATTCCCGCTGTGCTGGTCGCGCTGATTTCCGCCAGTCCTGAGATACTTACCGCACTCAACGCTGCCCGCAAAATCGCATGCAGACTACCGTTAATATTGCGCTTGGTGCCTCGCTCGCCACGGTGTTGCTTACCTTGCCGCTAATTGAAGTTATCGCACTGTTCAATAAAGATCGTATTGTCATGGCGTTGACCCCCTGGCAGGATGGATTGCTGCTGCTCACTTTTTTGACGGTGATGAATAATCTGCATGATGGACAAACCAATGCCATTGAGGGAACGAGTCACTTTGCCCTGTTCGCCGCGTTCATCTCGCTGGTGAGCATGGGGTTAATCTGATCAAGCTTACTGAATCCTGAATCCTGATATGAATACACTGAAATTGTTGTGCAACGGTAAACTCGCAGGCATTAAACGCCTGGATCTGTCATGTGGCCTGACACAGTTTCCCGAAGAGATTTTCGATCTTGCCGATTCCCTGGAAATCCTTAACCTTTCGGGTAATGCCTTGTCCTTATTGCCGGATGAACTGATCCGGCTTAAAAAATTGCGCGTGATCTTCTGCTCGGACAATCAGTTCACTGCAGTGCCTGAAGTGCTGGGGCAATGCAAAAATCTGGAAATGGTTGGTTTCAAAGCCAATCAGATCAGTCGCTTGCCTGCGGCGTCACTGCCCGATAAATTGCGTTGGCTGATCCTCACTGATAATCAGTTGGCTGAATTACCTGCCCGGATGGGATTATGCAACAGGCTGCAAAAACTGATGCTGGCAGGTAATAAGTTGCAAAATTTGCCGGAGGAAATGGCCGCTTGTCACAATCTGGAATTACTGCGTATTTCCGCCAATCGCTTTGAGTCGCTGCCGGACTGGTTATTGTCCCTGCCGCGACTGGCTTGGCTGGCTTTTGCCGGTAATCCCTGTCAGGATGGCGCAACGCAGGTGATTTCATCCGTTCACTGGCATGAAATTGATTTGCAGCACAAGCTGGGCGAGGGGGCTTCAGGCATTATTTATCAGGCTAACCATCAGCATCAAGGTGCGGTTGCCATTAAACTTTTCAAGGGACAGGTGACCAGTGACGGTCTGCCGCAGAGCGAAAAAGCGGCCTGCATCGCTGCAGGTTTGCATGTCAATGTGATCACGGCGACAGCTAAAATCAGCGGCCATCCGCAAGGCGTGGCAGGTATGTTGATGCCGCTGGTTGATGCGAGTTTCAGAAATCTTGCCGGCCCGCCCACTCTGGAATCCTGCACGCGCGACATTTATCCGGCTGATACCGGCTTCACGCTTAAAACAGTGATACGCATGGCGCATGGCATCGCGGCGGCGGCAGCGCACTTGCATGAGAAGAATATTTTGCACGGTGATTTATACGCGCATAACATTCTGTGGAATGAACAGGGTGATTGTTTGCTGGGCGATTTCGGCGCGGCGTCCTTTATTCCTTCGGGGCATGCCGGTCATGCGCTGCAGCGCATCGAAGTGCGTGCGTTTGCCTGTTTTCTCGAGGAGTTACTGGTGCATTGCATTGAGACAGTGCCTGAGGGATTATGGGAATTACAGCAGCGCTGTGGGCAATCTGATGTCGCATCCCGGCCTTTATTTGCTGCGATTTACGAAGAGTTGGGCAAGTTGTAATCCATCAGTCTCAGAACTCGTGAATTTCGCGTTGCAGGCGATAGCCTCTTGCGCCTTTGTTCCTTGTCGCTGTCATTTTAGTGCACCCGCTCTCATGGGGCACGTTATAATTGGGACTGTTTTTAAGCCGGTCTAAAACCCAACTATTACGCTATGTCACTTGCCAAGACCTATACCCTCGCCGATGTAACCCGCTGGTTCAGCATGATTGAGTTAAATAAGGCTAAGCCTTATCTGAATTCAATTTCGCAGATAGTGGTTCAGTCTGACAAGATTACCGCTCAGGTCAAAGGTACGGCTAAGCTTCCGTATACGGTACAAATTTTATTTGAAACTGATAAATCCGCGACCCCGGGTATGCGACCGTTGTGCAGTTGTCCGGTAGGCTATAAATGCAAGCACACGGCAGCGGTATTGCTGTCAGCTTTGTCACTGCCGCGTACACCGGTTGTCAATCCTGCCCTGCTCGAATGGGTGGAGGCCTTCCGCAAAGCGCAGGCTCTCCCCGCCAAAAAGAAACCGAGGCCAGTTCAGCGTAGTGAGCACTTATGCTATGTATTGCATAAGTCATTGGGTTCAGATGGCTATCTGATTGGCACGTATAAGGCGCGTTTGTCGCCAGACGGTGTTTTGCTGGGGCAGCTTGAAGAGTGGACTAATGTAGAGCGCGCGCTGATCAAGCCGCCGCTGTTTGTGTCCGAGGAAGACTTGCCCATTTTACGGCTGCTCTTGAAGCTGCGTGAAAAGTTTGAGGGCAATTTGTTGCTGAGTAAACAAGGCGATGAGATTCTGACGAGTCTGTTGGAAACCGGACGTTTCTTCTGCATGGAAAGAATGTCGGGTAATCGCTATGTACTGTCCACACCGGTGCGGCTCAAAAAGGGGAAAGTGCGTGAAGCCAGGCTAGACTGGGGGGCGGATGAATCAGGGCGTATGGTGCCAAAAATTATCCGCAGCGGCGGGGCTGTCATCGTCTTGCCCTTGACTGAAGCAACCTGGTATCTGGATGCAAAGAACGGCGAAATCGGTCTGTTGAAACTGGCGCAGAGCCCGGCGCAAATTGCGCAATTACTGAGTATGCCGCCGCTTCAGGAAATCGATGTGCCGGTGGTCTCCGAGATGTTGCGTGAAATGGTGCCGGATCTTCCTGCACCGACCACGGCTCGTCTGCGTGCTCTCGAAGCAAAGCTGATTCCCGTGTTGTTGCTGGATACTTCCTTGCCGGCCTATATGGGGCGTTATCGCGGTTATGGATTAGGTACTCAGGTGCGTGACTGGGCTTGTGTCGAGTTTCGTTATGGCGAAGCGGTTTTGCCATCGGAGCATGCGGGTGAATTTGTCTCGCTTGCCAATGGCGAAACGGTGCGCGTGAAGCGCGATATCAAAGCGGAGCAGCGCTTTATTCAATCGCTGAATAGATATGGTCTGGAAGAAATGTCACGTTTTGGCATGGCAGGCGCGATTCCCGATCAAACCATGTATGGCTTGGAGAGCGAGAAATCCTGGCCGCAGTTCATGAAGTTGGCGATACCGGAAATGAAGGCGGCAGGCTGGGAGATCGTCGTTCCTCAGAGCTTTCGCCATCATGTGCTGGAAGTGGAAGCCTGGGTTGGTGAGTTCGATGAGCAGGAAGACGGCTGGTTCAGCCTGAATATGGGCATCGTGGTAAATGGTCAGCGGCTGGCGCTGGCACCGATGCTGCACGAGTTATTCAAGGTGGATTCGCGCTGGCTGGATGCGATTTTGCTGGACAGGATGAAGGATGATGAGGCAATCGCATTGCAGTTGCCCGAAGGCGGTGCGGTGCGTGTGCCGGCCGAACGCATTAAACCGCTGGCGCGCACCTTGATCGAATTGTTTGACGGAAAAGCACCGGGCGATGAGATACGGCTGTCGCGTTATGATGTGGCGCGTATCGACGCGCTGGCCGGAATGGAACGCTGGCAATTCAAGGGCGTGGATGCCGTCTCAATCCTGGCCGAAAAGCTAAAGAATACCGCAGGTATTCAGGCCGTCGATGCGCCGGAAGGATTTGCATTGCAACTGCGCCATTATCAACTGGAAGGCCTAGCCTGGCTGCAGTTTTTGCGTGAACAGGGCTTGGCCGGTATCCTGGCTGATGATATGGGTTTGGGGAAAACCGCTCAGACGCTGGCGCATTTGTTGCTTGAGAAACAGTCAGGCCGCATGGACAGGCCGTCGCTGGTGGTTCTTCCCACTTCATTGATTTTTAACTGGAAACGTGAGGCGGAACGCTTTGCGCCACAGTTGAAGATGCTGTCCTTGCACGGCAAACAGCGTGCTGAACATTTTCCGCTGATTGCCACGCACGATGTCATCCTCACGACCTATCCCCTGTTGTGGCGCGATGAGGAGGCTCTGCTGGAACACAATTATCATCTGTTGATTCTGGATGAAGCACAGACGGTAAAAAATGTTTCCAGTCAGGCAGCTCAGGTGGTACGACGCCTGAACGCGCGACATCGCTTATGTTTGACAGGTACGCCACTGGAAAATCATCTGGGTGAGTTGTGGGCACAGTTCGACTTTTTGCTGCCTGGTTTGTTAGGCGATGCTAAGGGCTTTACCAAGACCTGGCGCACACCGATTGAAAAGCACGGCAACCGCATGCGCCGCGATCTGCTCGCGCAGCGCGTCAGACCTTTTATCATGCGCCGCCGCAAGGAAGACGTAGCGACCGAATTGCCGCCGAAAACCTTGATTGTGCGGACGGTGGAATTGGAGGGAACTCAGCGCGATCTATACGAAACGGTACGCATCGCCATGGATCAGCGAGTCCGCGAAGAAATCGCCGAAAAGGGCTTTGCGCGCAGTCACATCATTATCCTTGATGCCCTGCTCAAGTTGCGTCAAGTGTGTTGCGATCCACGCCTGCTCAAGCTGACTAGTGCCAAAAAGGTCAAAGAACACGCCAAGCTGGATATGCTGATGGAAATGTTGCCGGAGCTGGTGAGTGAAGGGCGGCGAATTCTGGTGTTTTCGCAATTTACTTCAATGCTGGAACTGATAGAAGAAGAGTTGGATAAAGAAAAACTGACTTATGTGAAACTCACCGGCGATACGCAAAATCGTGAGGAAGTGGTGCGTCAGTTCCAGGATGGCGAAGTGCCTATTTTTCTGATCAGTCTGAAAGCTGGCGGGGTAGGGCTTAATCTGACCACGGCGGACACGGTGATTCACTATGATCCGTGGTGGAATCCTGCCGTAGAAAATCAGGCGACCGATCGCGCGCACCGACTGGGTCAGACCAAGAATGTGTTCGTCTATAAACTGGTGGTGGCGGGCAGTATCGAAGAAAAAATACTGGCATTGCAAGAGAAGAAAGCGGAGCTTGCTGCGGGTATTTTGTCCGAAGACAGTGCGGGGCTGACCAAATTCGGTGAGGCGGACATAGCCGCCTTGCTGGCCCCCTTGCCGAAAGATGAGGAAGAATAAAAACCAGGCTTCAGGATTCAGGAGCCCCTCAATCGACTTCGCTCAATGTATTTTCGTTAACGTAAAACACGCGCAAACGAGGGAGCAGGCGAGGCGTATCGCCAGAGGTGGCTCTTCGTCATGCCCGTTACCATAAAACTTTTTTTCAGCGGGTTGAGGGTTCTTGCAATCGGTGATGCAGTTCATTGTTATAAAACAGGTTCCCGAGTCGTTCGCCGAGGTTCGAGTGCCTTGCGCTGCACATCAACGGCCTTGTGTTGCCCGATAAAATACGTGCCGGTATTGCAAAATCACTGTTGCTTTGCATCAACAGGTTGATGCCGGATGACATAACTGATGTTATGCCATAATGTCAGTTAATAATCTAAAAGCAATGAAAAAGTGGTCTTGGTTTGCAGCGTATGTTTGTAAGCCGGACGAAATTCCTGCTGGTGAAATTTTATAAGATAGCTATAATAACAGCGTTTCAGTGTTGGGCTGAAACATCCCGATCCGGGGGGATACAACCATTAAGGAGAAATTCATGAAAAAATTGATCGCAGTGGCTTGTTTGGGGTTTATTGTTTCGGCGTCGGCTTTTGCGGGTGCGCAGCAGGAAAAAATGAAGGGCTGTAACATGGAAGCCAAGACGAACGCACTGAAGGGTGAGGAGCGTCGTGCCTTTATGAGCAAATGTCTGAAGAAAGATTACATCCTGAAGTCGGCAGGTACTGCAGTAAAACCGGAGGCGCGGTCTGGGGTTAAGCCGGTTTCAAGTACAGCGGATACTGTCAAGCAGCAGGATAAGATGAAAAAGTGCAATGAGAATGCCAAGACTAAAGTCTTCAAGGGTGAAGAACGTAAAGCTTTTATGCAGAATTGTCTGAAGGCTTGAGCTAAAACGCAGGCAGTAATTTATATTTTTGAGCAGGGGAAAAAGCGCACTTGTGCGCTTTTTCATTTGATGCCGCTATACACAGGCTCAAGGTCTGATTTGTTTGAAACATGCCTGAATTTTGACTTTGCTGCATTACTATTGCGCTTCCGTTTGATGCGCATCCGCTAATCCGCTATAATGGGCGTTAATCTTTCGCGGGATGAACTGACGGTTCTACCCGCTTCTTTATGTCTATTATTGGGGGTGTCTGGTGACGCAAACAAATCCTGCAATGCTTGTACTTGCCGATGGGACGGTGTTTCGCGGTATTTCCATCGGGGCTTCCGGCAGTCGTACCGGTGAAGTGGTATTTAATACGGCGATGTCCGGCTATCAGGAAATACTCACCGATCCTTCCTATTGCAGGCAAATCGTCACGTTGACTTGTCCGCATATCGGCAATGTCGGCGTGAATCCTGATGATATTGAATCAAACCAGGTGTTTGCCAGTGGTCTGGTGATACGCGATTTGTCGCTGACGGTGAGCAATTTCCGCAGCACGCAGTCCTTGCCGGATTATCTTAAAGCGAATAGTGTCGTGGCAATTGCCGGGATTGATACCCGTAAATTGACGCGTATCCTGCGCGAAAAGGGCGCACAGAATGGTTGTATCGCGACAGGAACGGATGAAGTCGCCGCGCTTGCAGAAGCACGCGGCTTTGCCGGGCTGGCCGGTATGGATCTGGCGCAGGTTGCCACTTGCGACAAGCCCTATCAGTGGACTGAGGGTGTGTGGAAACTGGGTGTGGTGCATGGGCAGGAATCAGAAGTCAGGAATCAGGAGTCAGGAGTCAGAAAACAAACATCTGGCTTTGCTGAATCCCCAATCCTGAATCCTGAATCCTTGCATGTGGTGGCTTTCGATTTTGGTGTAAAACACAATATTCTGCGTATGTTGGCCGAACGGGGTTGCAAAATCACCGTTGTGCCTGCCAAAACTTCTGCTGCAGAGGTGCTGGCTTTAAAGCCTGATGGCGTATTCCTGTCCAATGGTCCGGGTGATCCTGAGCCTTGCGATTACGCTATTGAGGCAACGCGGGAGATACTGGAGGCGGACATCCCGCTGTTCGGCATTTGCCTGGGACATCAGATACTGGGATTGGCGATCGGCGCTAAGACCATAAAAATGAAATTCGGGCATCGCGGTGCCAATCATCCGGTACAGGATCTGCTGACCCGTCGTGTGATGATTACCAGCCAGAATCACGGCTTTGCGGTGGATGCGGCAAGCTTGCCGGCAAATGCACGCGCAACGCACGTATCGCTGTTTGATGGCACTTTGCAAGGCTTTGAATTAACGGATAAAGCCGCTTTTTGTTTTCAGGGGCATCCGGAAGCGAGTCCCGGTCCGCATGATGTCGATGGCCTGTTTGATAAATTTGTTGCAATGATGGAGAAAAACAGTCGTAAGACGTAAGATGCAAGTTTCTAGTTAAATCAACTTCCAACTTACGACTTACGATTTACGTCTGATAACTGATATGCCAAAACGTACTGATCTTAAATCCATACTCATCATCGGCGCAGGCCCTATCGTTATCGGTCAGGCATGCGAGTTTGACTATTCCGGCGCACAAGCCTGCAAGGCGTTACGCGAGGAAGGTTACCGCGTAGTGCTGGTGAATTCAAATCCGGCCACCATCATGACTGATCCTGATATGGCGGATGCGACCTACATCGAGCCGATTACCTGGCAGATAGTCGAAAAAATTATCGCCAAAGAGCGTCCCTGTGCAATTTTGCCTACCATGGGTGGACAAACTGCCTTGAATTGCGCACTCGATCTGGCGCACCATGGCGTGCTTGAAAAATACAACGTCGAGATGATAGGAGCCTCGCGTGAGGCCATCGACATGGCGGAAGACCGTGAAAAATTTAAGCAGGCAATGACCCGCATCGGTCTGGCATCAGCCCGGTCCTTTATCGCACACAGCATGGAAGAGGCGTTGCAGGTTCAGCAGGTATTGGGCTTCCCGACCGTGATACGTCCTTCTTTTACCATGGGCGGCAGCGGCGGCGGTATCGCCTACAACAAGGAAGAGTTTCTGGCCATCTGCGAGGGCGGATTGGAAGCGTCTCCTACCAAAGAACTGTTGATTGAAGAATCCCTGCTCGGCTGGAAAGAGTACGAGATGGAAGTGGTGCGTGACCGCAATGACAACTGCATCATCATCTGTTCGATCGAAAATCTCGACCCGATGGGCGTGCATACCGGAGATTCGATCACCGTCGCGCCTGCACAGACCTTGACGGACAAGGAATTTCAGATCATGCGCGATGCGTCTTTGGCAGTATTGCGCGAAATCGGCGTGGAAACCGGCGGCTCGAACGTGCAATTCTCCATCAATCCGGATGACGGGCGCATGGTGGTGATTGAGATGAATCCGCGCGTATCGCGCTCCTCGGCGCTGGCTTCCAAGGCAACCGGTTTTCCGATTGCCAAGATCGCAGCCAAACTGGCCGTAGGTTATACGCTGGATGAATTGCAGAATGATATTACCGGCGGGGCGACACCGGCATCGTTTGAACCGACTATCGACTACGTGGTGACAAAGATTCCACGTTTTGCCTTTGAAAAATTTCCGCAGGCCAATGACCGGCTGACTACACAGATGAAATCGGTCGGCGAAGTGATGGCAATCGGTCGTACCTTTCAGGAATCTTTCCAGAAAGCCTTGCGCGGACTGGAAGTCGGGGTCAATGGCCTGGATAGCAAGTTTGATAAACTGGATGAGATTAAGGCTGAACTGCGTAATCCCGGCCCTGAACGCATCTGGGCGGTGTCGGATGCTTTCCGGCAAGGGTTAAGCGTAGAGGAAGTCTTCAATATCAGTAAAATTGATCGCTGGTTTCTGGTGCAGATCGCAGATTTGATTCGTCAGGAAGCATCCCTTTCCGGCCGGACGCTGGAGAGCATTCATGCAGATGAGATGCGCACCCTGAAACGCAGCGGTTTTTCCGATGCACGTCTGGCGGCTTTGCTTGATACTGAAGCGGGCGCGCTGCGGGCCTATCGCCATGAACAGGGCGTAAGACCGGTTTACAAGCGTGTGGATACTTGTGCTGCGGAGTTTGCTACCGACACGGCGTATATGTATTCGACCTATGAAGAGGAATGCGAAGCTAAGCCCACCAATAACAAGAAAATAATGATATTGGGTGGCGGACCGAACCGAATCGGACAGGGGATTGAGTTTGACTATTGCTGTGTGCATGCCGCCTTGGCGATGCGTGAAGATGGCTATGAAACCATCATGGTTAACTGTAATCCTGAAACCGTATCAACCGACTACGATACCTCGGATCGTTTGTATTTCGAACCATTGACGCTGGAAGACGTGCTGGAAGTGGTGGCCGTTGAAAAGCCGGCTGGCGTTATCGTGCAATACGGCGGACAGACGCCGTTAAGTCTGGCACGCGGCCTTGAAAAGAACGGGGTGCCGATTATCGGTACTAGCCCTGATATGATCGATTGCGCGGAAGATCGCGAACGCTTCAAGCAGATGTTGATGGCGCTCAATCTGAAACAGCCGCCTAATCGCACCGCAAGTACCGTGGCTGAAGGCTTGACAGGCGCTGCCGCCATTGGTTATCCGCTGGTGATGCGGCCTTCCAATGTGCTGGGTGGTCGTGCGATGGAGATCATTCATGAACAGGTTGATCTGGAGCGCTACATGCGTGACGCCGAGATCATGTCGAAAACTTACCCTGAACGCCTGCCTATTCTACTCGACCGTTTTCTGAATGATGCGATTGAAGTGGATGTCGACGCGGTGTCGGATGGTGTTGCAGTGATTATCGGCGGCATCATGGAGCATATTGAAGAGGCCGGCGTGCATTCTGGCGATTCAGCCTGTTCCCTGCCGCCGTTTAGCTTATCTGCGGATATGCAAAACGAATTACGCCGTCAAACGATCGCGATGGCACGGGCACTTAATGTCGTCGGCTTGATGAATGTGCAATTCGCGATTCAGGGTGAGACAGTCTACGTGCTGGAAGTCAATCCGCGTGCCTCGCGCACCGTGCCGTTTGTCTCCAAGGCGACCGGTGTATCGCTGGCCAAGATTGCGGCACGTTGCATGGCCGGGCAAAGTCTGGCGCAGCAGGGCGTGACAGGTGAGGTTATCCCTGCTTATTTTTCGGTGAAGGAGGCGGTCTTTCCGTTCATCAAGTTCCCCGGTGTAGACATCATCTTGGGGCCGGAAATGAAATCCACCGGTGAAGTGATGGGCGTGGGAGAGAGCTTCGCTGAAGCCTTCGTCAAGTCACAACTGGCGGCCTCCGTCAAATTGCCGAAAGAGGGCAACGTGTTCGTCAGTGTGCGCGATGCGGATAAACCGGGTGCGGTTGAAGTGGCGCGCTCATTGGCAGAACTGGGCTTTACCCTGCTGGCGACGCGCGGTACGGCCGCAGCCATCAGTGATGCGGGTGTTGCGGTGACGGTGGTAAACAAGGTGGGTGAAGGCCGTCCGCATATTGTGGATAGGGTGAAAAATGGCGAGGTCAGTCTGATCATCAATACCGTGGATAGCAAGCCTGCTGCGATGCGCGACTCTTATTCCATCCGCAATGCAGCATTGCAGGGACGAGTAACTTATTACACCACCCTGGCAGGCGCAAAAGCGGCCTGTGTGGGAATGCACCATCTCGATGATTTGCAGGTCTACGACGTACAGACGCAACACAAGCGAAAAGCAACAACTAGTCGTTAGTCGCTAGGCGCTAGTTTGTTGATAAGACAAACTACGTTTAGTGACAACTAATGTCTTTCGACTAATAACTAATTACCGGGTGAGTTTGAGTATGAGTAAGATTCCATTAACTTTGATTGGCGCAAACATGCTGCGTCAGGAGTTGCATAAACTTAAAACGGTTGAGCGTCCCTGGGTGATCAATGCGATTTCTGAAGCCCGTGCGCAAGGCGATCTTTCGGAGAATGCCGAATACGAAGCCGCGAAAGACAGGCAGGGATTTGTTGAAGGTCGAATTATCGAACTGGAAAGCAAGTTGGGTAGTGCGCAGATTATTGATCCTACTACACTGAATGCCAGCGGGCGTTGTGTGTTCGGTGCGACTGTGATTCTGGAAGAGTCTACCAGTGGCGATGTGGTGACTTATCAGATTGTCGGTGACGATGAAGCCAATATCAAGCTGCGCAAGATTTCAATCAGCTCGCCGATTGCCCGCGCCTTGATAGGCAAAAGTAGTGGCGATGTGGCGGAGGTAAAGACCCCGGGAGGTATCAGGGAATATGAAGTAATCGAAGTACAGTACATTTAAGGTGGTAAGTAGATAGCGGTGAGTGTAAATCCACTCGCTACTGAGGCGCGAAGCACCGAACCACTTACCACTTACTGTCTTACCTGTTGCCCAGTTGTTTCTTGGTCAGTGGCTTTTTACCCTTGTGGCGAGGCATCTGGCGGATTTCGATTTTGTTGGCATCCGGATTGGCTTTGTAGATGACCAGAATTTTGCCGATATGCTGTACCGGCGCTGCTTCCAGTTTGCTGCAAACCTCGGTCAGTATTGCTTCACGTATATCGCGCTCTGCCGAGACGCGAATCTTGATAAGTTCATGCAAATTGAGATTCAGTGCAATTTCTTTCAGGACTGACTCAGTCAAACCTGCATTGCCTATCAGTACGGTTGGTTTAAGTTGATGTGCGCGACCCTTTAAGGTAAGGCGCTCTGCTACGGTCAGTGATAACATAATTTTCTCAATATTTACTAAGGTAGCGATTCTAAACGATGAAGCCTTCCAAAACCAGCAAACAGTGGATGCGAGAGCATATTAGCGATCCTTTTGTGCAAATGGCGCAAAAAGAAGGCTACCGTTCCCGTGCGGCGTACAAATTACTGGAGATCAATGATAAGGATCATTTGATCAAACCGGGTATGGTACTGGTGGATCTGGGTGCAACGCCGGGTGGCTGGTGTCAGGTGGCAGGCAAGATTGTGGGTCATTCCGGCAAGGTCATCGCGCTGGATTTACTGCCGCTTGAACCGTTACGCGGTGTGGAATTCATTCTGGGTGATTTTCGCGATGAAGAAGTGTTGAAAAAACTGGAAGATAGTTTGCAGGGCAAGCCGGTAGCCCTTGTAATTTCGGATATGGCCCCCAACTTCAGCGGAGTCGGTGCGGTAGATCAGGACCGATCTATTTATCTGGCTGAGTTGGCGCTGGAATTTGCCTTTGAACATTTAACGCCGGAGGGCAGTTTTCTGGTTAAAGTTTTTCAGGGCTCAGGATTTGAAGCGTATACGAAGCTGATGAAAACGAAATTTGCCCGCGTCGCTACCCGTAAACCCCGTGCTTCCCGGGATCGCAGCAGCGAAGTGTACTTGCTGGGCACAGGAAAACTTGAGTAATCATCTGATACATAGTCTAATGACGTACTTCTGTAGCAACGCATCATTTAAGGGATTATTTTGAACAATTTTAAAAGTATTGCAATCTGGCTGGTTGTGGCGCTGGTATTAATGACGGTATTCAACCAGTTTAATTCCAGGCAGCAACAGACCTCTCAGGGGCATCTGGATTATTCGCAGTTTCTTGATGAAGTCAAGAAGGGCGCTATTACTAAGGTGGTGATAGAAGGGCGCACGCTGAATGCGACGACCAGCGATGGTAAGCGCCTGAGTACTTATGCGCCGAATGATTTGTGGATGGTCTCGGATTTGCTCAAAAATGGCGTGAATGTTGAAGCCAAGCCGGAAGAAGAACAGTCCTTCCTGATGAGTATTTTTGTCTCGTGGTTCCCGATGATTTTGCTGATCGGCGTTTGGGTGTTCTTCATGCGCCAGATGCAAGGCGGCGGTAAGGGAGGTGCTTTTTCCTTTGGTAAAAGCAAGGCCCGTTTGCTGGATGAAGCCAAGGAGCGTTTGACATTTGCCGATGTGGCAGGTTGCGATGAGGCCAAGGAAGAAGTGTCCGAACTGGTCGATTTTCTGCGTGATCCAACTAAATTCCAGAATCTGGGCGGTCGTATTCCGCGCGGCGTTTTGATGGTGGGTAGTCCGGGTACCGGTAAAACTTTGCTGGCTAAGGCGATTGCCGGTGAAGCAAAGGTTCCTTTTTTCTCGATTTCCGGTTCCGACTTTGTAGAAATGTTTGTCGGTGTGGGTGCAGCGCGTGTGCGCGACATGTTTGAACAAGCCAAGAAACAATCGCCTTGTATCATTTTTATTGATGAAATCGATGCCGTCGGTCGTCAGCGTGGTGCCGGGGTTGGCGGCGGCAATGATGAACGTGAACAAACACTCAATGCATTGCTAGTTGAGATGGACGGTTTTGAAGGCGCTTCCGGCGTGATTGTGATTGCTGCGACCAACCGGCCTGATGTGCTGGACGCGGCGCTGCTTCGTCCCGGGCGTTTCGATCGTCAGGTGGTAGTGCCCTTGCCGGATATTCGCGGTCGCGAACAGATATTGCTGGTGCATATGCGTAAAGTGCCTTGTGCGCCGGACGTTGACCCTAATGTGATTGCACGCGGCACGCCAGGTATGTCCGGTGCTGATCTGGCTAATCTGGTGAATGAAGCGGCCTTGTTTGCTGCGCGTCGCACCAAGCGTTTTGTTGAAATGGATGATTTTGAAGCGGCAAAAGATAAGATATTCATGGGAGCGGAACGTCGTTCCATGGTTATGCCCGAAGAAGAACGTCGCAACACGGCTTATCATGAATCCGGTCATGCTGTAGTGGCCAAGTTGATGCCTAAGACAGATCCTGTGCACAAGGTCACCATCATTCCGCGTGGTCGCGCGCTGGGCCTGACGATGCAATTGCCTTCTGAAGACCGTTACAGCATGGACAAGGAACGCATTTTATCGACTATCGCCGTGCTGTTTGGCGGGCGGATCGCCGAAGAAGTCTTCATGAAGCAGATGACCACCGGTGCTTCCAACGATTTCGAACGTGCGACCGATATGGCGCGCAAGATGGTCACGCAATGGGGTATGTCTGATGCGCTGGGCCCTATGGTATATGGCGAAAATGAAGGCGAGGTATTTCTGGGACGCTCGGTGACCACGCATAAGAATATTTCTGAAGCCACCATGCAAAAAGTGGACAATGAAATCCGCCGTATTATTGATCAGCAGTATGCCTTGGCGCGGAATCTGATTGAAAGCAACAGCGACAAGATTGAAACCATGACGCATGCGCTGCTGGAATGGGAAACCATAGACGCCGAGCAGATCAATGACATCATGGCCGGTAATCCGCCGCGTGCGCCCAAGCCTAACTTGTATCCCAAGACGCCCAAGCCGCCTGAAGATCAAGCACCCACAGCGCCTGCCGCAGCAGCCCCTACGCAACCTGCGCAGGAAATCTGAAAGGCAGTGAAGAGGGAAGGGTGAAGGGGAAAATCACCCCTTCTCCCTTCTCCCTTCTCCCTTCTCCCTTCTCCCTTCTCCCTTCCCATGTTTCTCCAGTGTAATCAATATCAATTTGAACTCTCCCGTCCACTGGTGATGGGGATAGTCAATGTCACGCCGGATTCTTTCTCCGATGGCGGTCTGTATGGACAGCGTGATGCCGCAGTCGTGCATGCGCTGCAACTGATAAAGGCTGGCGCGGATATCATTGATATCGGCGGCGAGTCTACCCGTCCGGGTGCTGTGCCTGTCAGTGTTCAGCAGGAGCTCGATAGGGTACTGCCCGTTATTGAGGCACTGTCCGGTGTGCCAATATCAATTGACACTTTTAAACCGCTTGTCATGCAAGCGGCGATTGCTGCGGGTGTTTGCATGGTCAACGACATCAATGCGCTGCAAGAAGAGGGCGCCCTTAAGCTGGTGGCAAACAGCAATGTTGCGGTGTGTCTGATGCATAAACAGGGCAGCATACAGTCCATGCAATTGCAACCCGAATATCGGGATGTAGTAGATGAAGTCGCGCAGTTTTTGCATTCTCGCATCGAGGCGGCAGAAGCTGCAGGGATAGTCAGACAGCGTATTGTCATTGATCCGGGTTTTGGTTTTGGCAAAACACTGGCGCATAATTTATCGCTGTTGCGTGAATTTGAAAAATTAACGCGATTGGGTGTGCCGGTTTTGGCCGGTTTGTCCAGAAAATCCATGCTGGGCGCGCTGACAGGGCAGTCGTCCGAGCAGCGCATGCCCGCCAGTGTCGCGGCGGCGCTGATTGCCGTTCAGCGCGGTGCTGCCATCTTGCGTGTGCATGATGTGATGGCGACAGTCGATGCCTTAAAAATTTGGAATGCAATAAACAGGGATATATAATGAGCAAAAAATATTTTGGTACTGACGGGATCCGCGGCCGGGTGGGCGATTTCCCAATTACACCGCAATTCGTAATGAATCTGGGCTATGCCGCAGGCCGTGTGCTGGCAGGTGCCGAACACACAAAAGGTGAACGATCAGCCGTCTTGATCGGCAAGGATACGCGTATCTCGGGCTATATGCTCGAATCCGCCTTGCAGGCAGGCCTGATAGCCGCCGGGGTGGATGTGTATCTGGCCGGGCCAATTCCGACACCTGCTGTGGCCTATCTGACCCGAACTTTGCGACTACAGGCTGGTATTGTAATTTCAGCCTCACACAACCCGTATGAAGATAACGGCATCAAGTTTTTTTCTGCTACAGGTTCCAAGTTGCCGGATGACGTCGAACATGCCATTGAAGCGGGCCTTGATGAACCGATTAGAATCGATGCACCCGGTAATCTGGGCAAAGCGAGGCGCCTTGATGATGCGGTAGGTCGCTATATTGAATTTTGCAAGAGCACGTTTCCTTCTGCGATGAATTTGCGCGGCCTGAAAATTGTGGTGGATTGTGCGCACGGTGCGACTTATCATATTGCTAAAAATGTGTTTCATGAGCTGGGTGCTGAAGTTGTCGCGATCGGTGTTAATCCGGACGGCAAAAACATCAATGACGGATATGGCGCGACTGCGCCTGCCAATTTGCAGAAAGCCGTTGTTGAGCATCAGGCTGACTTGGGTATTGCGCTCGATGGTGACGGTGACAGACTGGTGATGGTGGATAGTCATGGTGTGCTATACGATGGTGATCAGCTGATCTATGTGATCGCGCGACATCGCAAGGAGCAGGGGCGTCTGACTGGTGGCGTAGTTGGCACGCTGATGACCAATCTGGCTTTTGAACACGGGATGCAAAAAATGGATATTCCGTTCATGCGTGCAAAGGTAGGCGACCGCTACGTAATGGAATTATTGCAGCAGCAAGGCTGGCAGTTGGGCGGCGAGAATTCCGGTCATATTATCTGTCTCGATAAGCACAGCACTGGCGACGGCATTGTGTCTGCGCTGGAAGTGCTGCATGCGTTGCGCAGCAATCAGCAAAGCCTGAGTGACGCGGCAGCCGGCTTGCAACTTTATCCCCAGGTGCTGATCAACGTCCGGGTTGCCCGTGGCGTTGATTGTCTGGGGCATGCAGAGGTTAAGGCGGCAGTTGCTGAGGTGGAACAGGCGCTCGCAGGTGCCGGGCGCGTATTGCTGCGTCCTTCAGGCACAGAGCCGTTATTGAGAGTGATGGTTGAGGGTGAAGACAAACAACTTGTCGAACAATCCGCGCAGCGCATCGCAGCGGTGGTGCGCAAGCTGGCAGAGGAAGCTTGAAGCAACACTGGGTGCCTGCCGAATTTTTTTCGTAAGTGATGATGTGAGTGCAAGAAGCGCAGAAGCATCGTTTTATTTGCACTAACAAGTAAGCCGAGACATACATTTTTTCGTACGATTGACCTGTTTGGTTTTGTTGGCAGGGTGTTCGTGTAAATTTGTGTAAAACTGCTCAGGGAGCGCTGCGACAGGCTTCCCGTGTATTGTCCCCCAGCCTGTAAAATTAACTTTATTTATATCTATTATTTTGGTTTAATAGCACGCCTGATAAAAAGACGATACTTGTAACGATGCGCATTTGAATATAAATTGAACCCACCCAGGAGGATATATGTTTAAGCAGAGATTTGCAGTTGTGGTTCTAGCGGCGTTGTTTAGCTCGGGTGCTTATGCCGGGCATTGGACATATGAAGGTGAAGAGGGGCCTGAGCACTGGGGTGATATTTCCGCTGATTTTGCTATTTGTGCTAAGGGTAAAACTCAGACGCCTGTGGATATTCAGCATGAAGTCAAAGTCGCCAGATTTGATGCCATCAAATTCAACTATGTTACAGCTGCCAGCGAAATTTTAAATAACGGACATACCGTTCAGGTCAATGTTCCTGCAGGCAGTTTTATCAACGTCGATGGCACTGACTTTCAGTTAAAACAGTTTCACTTCCATACACCTAGCGAAAATTCTGTACATGGAAAAGCTTACCCGATGGAAATGCATCTGGTTCACGCTGACAAGGATGGCAATTTGGCTGTGGTTGCTGTGATGTTTAAGGAAAGTTCTGAAAATAAAGTGCTGGCTCGACTGTGGAAACAGTTGCCCACCCATGCGGATGAAAAAAATATCCTCGCAGAGGCTGTGAATCCTGTCACCTTGCTGCCAAAAGCAAAACACTATTATCGTTTCGATGGTTCACTGACCACTCCGCCCTGCTCAGAAGGCGTCCGTTGGCTTGTTTTGAAAGATCCGATTGCGGTGTCACGGGAGCAGATTGACGCTTTTGCAGCGGTTGTTCATGAACACAATGCACGTCCTTTGCAACCTGTTGGTGCGCGGGTGATCATTTCTGAATAGTTCCGTGTTGCGGGGGATGTAACATGCAGCTATGATCAGTGGTGCCTTGCTCCACCTGCAAGGTGCTGTGTCCGATTGAAAAACGGGTTTGCAGACTGAGCATCATGTCATCCATGAACGCATCACCAGGATAGCCTTCCGGTATCACCAGATGTACCGTCAGGGCGCTCTCGGTGGTACTCATACCCCAGATGTGCAGATCGTGGATGTCGGCGACGCCAGCGCAGTTGCGCAAATAAGCTTCAACAGCGGTGGCGTCAATGTTTGGCGGTATCGCATTCAGCGCAAGACTGAGTGAATCACGCATCAGGCCCCATGTAGCACTTACGATCACGGCAACGATGATGAGACTGATAACAGGATCAAGCCAGTACATACCGGTGAGCATCATCAGAATGGCGGCAAACACCACCCCTGCCGAGACGATGGCATCAGACAACATGTGCAGATAGGCCCCGCGAATATTCAGGTCGTCATGACTGCCGCGCACGAACAGCCAGGCCGATATGCCGTTGATGGCGATACCCATGCCAGCGACCAGTATCACGGTTAATCCATCGACAGCCTCGGGGTGCGAGAAGCGGTGCAGGGCTTCCCATGCAATTGCACCGCATACCACCATCAGAAACATGGCGTTGCTTAAAGCGGCCAGTATCGAAGTGCTGCGCAGGCCGTAAGTAAAGCGTCCTTCAGGCGTTCTGCGTGATATGTAAGCCGCGCCCAGAAGGAGCAGCAAGCCTAGTACATCGGATAAGTTATGACCTGCATCGGCCATCAGGGCTGTCGAGTGCGCAAGCAAGCCATAGATGAATTCGATTACCACAAAAACTGTGTTCAGGGCTATGGCAATGAGAAACGCGCGACTATTCGGGTCGCCGAGATGGTGATGGTGATCTTGGCAGCTATGATCATGTGATAACATTTAATTATCTTTCATATTGGGCTTGATGTAGGCTCTAATTATCGCAGAAAACTTGCACGATAATCATGGCGGGTGACTGGATATGGTGGCGAATAAAATTGGTATAGCACTTTTGTTGCGGATCACGAGCAGTTTTTGTGTTTTAGTGGGCTGAGCTGGCGTATGGAAGGGGTCGTTCAAAGCGTGTGGCTGATGGTTTGATGGCGGGTAAATCTATGGATGATGCCGTGCAAAAGGTCACGCCTGGGCGATAAGGTTTAATTGCAGCCTGTAAATCCTACTGCATATATGCCAACAGGAGAGAGTCACAGGCTGGAACATGCAGCAAAGTTGCTGGTATTAATGATTGCCGGGAGCAAGCCCGGCAATATACATCAGGTTGAATACGAATTACTAGCGCTGCCTTCTGGAATCTCCCCAGCGTAATTCAGTGCCTTCATCGCCCAGATAGTAAGTCTCGCCATTTTTATGGTCGAAATAATATTGAGGAGAAACAATCGTTTCATCGAAGTTCATGCCGGCACTAATCCGGGTGTAGGGGAGTAAAACGCTTTGACTTACGGTGGCATTACGGCAAATATGCGATCCGAGTGACAGCCAGGAAGGGCCGATAATTTTAGCCCCTGCTCTGATGCAGACACCCGAGTCGATATACACAGGTCCTTCAATAGTAACGTTATCCCAGTCGATACGGGTATTGAGGCCAACCCATATTCCGGGTTTAATTTCAGTGCCCGGCATTTGTATATGGCTGACTTCGCCTTTAAGCACGCGTTGCAACACGGCCCAGTAATCGGAAACATGGCCGATGTCGATCCAGTTGAAGAAGCGTTTTTGTGCATAAAACGGCATACCTTTTTCCACCAGTAGCGGAAATAACTGGCTGCCTATGTCGAATTCCTGGCCTTGCGGGATCAGATTGATTGCTTCAGGCTCAAAAATATAAATACCGGTGCTGGCGAAATTTGAGCGCGCCTCTTCGGGTGCCGGTTTTTCCTGAAAGGAGATGATACGACCATCCTCGTCAGTTTCGACAACGCCGTAGTTGCTCACTTCGCTGTTCGGTACTTCAAGGGTGATGACGCTGACCATGGCTTTTTTAGCCTTGTGCTCGAAAATTGCAGCGCCAATATCCAGATCAATTAGCGCATCCCCGCAAATCACCAGCGTGGTGGTATCAAAAAATCCACCGAAATCCTGAATCTTGCGCATCCCGCCGGCAGAGCCCAATGATTTAGGTATAATTTCGCCATGATCATAAATTCCCTCGTAAGAGTAGCCGATCTGTACGCCCCAGCGACTGCCGTTGTCAAAGTAGTTTTCGATCTTCCAGTGTTTGTAGGAAACATTTACCATGATCTCGTCAATGCCATACTTTGCCAGGTGCTCGATCAAATATTCCATTAAAGGTTTTCCGAGCACGGGTATCATCGGTTTTGGCAGATCCTGAGTGAGAGGCCTGACGCGTGTACCTTTTCCTGCGGCCAGTATCATTCCCTTAATCTTTTTCATATATCATTCTCTATATGTTAGTTATTGTGCTGAATTATGATGTTTGGTAATTTGTTTGTCAGCATAAAAATCCAACCTTAAATGCGACATTGACGAATGTTAACAAAGTTTCTGTAAATTGTATTGTTAAATATTTACGGGCAGTATGTCGAAATTTAAGCGGATTGGATGGTTAATGATCATCCCGTTTATGTCGGCTTTAGTCGTACAATTTCATGCATAAAGGGTGCTCAATGAGAGAACAGTTAAATTATAAAAACAGGCTTGCACAGTCTGGACGGGATGAGTGAGTGAGTCTGCTTAAGGTTGAAGAGCTAGTTACAGTAATCAGTAACGGTGCGGCCATTGTCGATGGTATTTCCTTTGAGATTATGCAAGGAGAGACTTTTGCACTGCTTGGTGAATCCGGTTGCGGCAAATCCATGACAGCGCTGTCGCTGATGCGCTTGTTGCCTGATGGAGTTTCAAACCAGGCGGGTGTCGCATCGCTTGCAGGCATATCATTGCTTGATTTGCCTGAGCGCGAAATGCGTGCTGTGCGCGGCGGCCGGATGGCGATGATCTTTCAGGAGCCGGGTTTAAGCCTGAATCCGGTGATGACGGCAGGAGAGCAAATCGCTGAAGTGCTGGTTTTACACAGCGTCGGAATAAATTCGCGTAAGGGGAATGCGATAAAACAGCGTTGCATCGCCTTGCTCGATGAGGTCGGCATTCCGGATGCGGCACGGCGTGTTGATGAATATCCGTTCCAGTTGTCCGGCGGCATGAAACAGCGCGTGATGATTGCGATGGCGCTGGCAGGCAATCCTGCGTTGTTGGTCGCCGATGAACCGACGACGGCACTGGATGTGACAATACAGGCGCAGGTGTTGCAATTGCTGCGTGATACGCAAGCAAAAACCGGCATGGCGATGTTGCTGATCACTCATGATCTGGCGGTAGTGGCGGAAACAGCGCACCGGGTGGCTGTGATGTATGCCGGGCAGATAGTCGAGCAGGCCAGTCGTGAACAATTGTTTGAAAAGCCGTTGCATCCTTATACCCGCTTGCTGTTCGCCGCATTACCTCAGGTGGATAAACGCAATCAGATGCTGGCCGCGATCCCTGGTAGTGTTCCTCCAGTGGGCAGCATTACGCAGGGTTGTCGTTTTGCGCCGCGCTGTGACAAAGTATGGGATTTATGCCGGGAGCAAATACCTGCCTGGACGACGCAGGCTACAGGGCAGGGGGTCAGATGTCACCTTTATGAGGGACAAGGCACAAGGTATAATATGCAAGAAATTGAGCCTAATCCGGAGTACGGTCAAAATAATGCGGAACTCATTTCGTCGCTTGCACCTTGCACCTTGCACTTTGCACCTTGTCCCTTGCTGCTGGAAGTCTCCGACCTGCAAGTCCACTTCCCTATCAGGAAAGGCATACTCCAGCGCGTATCAGGACAGGTAAAAGCGGTAGATGGTGTATCGCTTTCTATTCCAAAAGGGCGCACGCTGGCGCTGGTGGGTGAGTCCGGTTGCGGAAAAACCACGCTGGGCAAGGCTTTACTGCAATTGATTCCTCCAACGGCAGGCAGCGTGCAATTCGACGGGCGGGAATTGATCGGCGTACCGCGCGGTAAGCGTGCCTCGATGCAGATGGTGTTTCAGGATCCTTATGCTTCGTTGAATCCGAAAATGCGTGTTGCAGAAATTCTCGAAGAAGGCATGAGCGCGATGCCCTCTCATGCTAACGGGCATCAGGGCAGTGCCGCCCGCCAGTTGCATATTGACGCGCTGCTGGATAAGGTAGGGCTTGCAAATTCAGTCAAGTGGCGTTATCCGCATGAGTTTTCAGGCGGGCAGCGGCAGCGCATCGCGATTGCGCGTGCACTCGCGGTCTCGCCAGCTTTGCTGATTTGCGACGAACCCACCAGTGCGCTGGATGTGTCGGTACAGGCACAGATACTTAACTTACTGAAATCATTGCAGCAGGAATTGCAGTTAAGCTACCTGTTTATCACGCATAATCTTGCTGTGGTCGATTATCTGGCGCACGAGGTTTGTGTGATGTATCTGGGGCGTGTCGTTGAGCGCGGCACCTCAGCAGAAGTGTTACGTTCCCCCGCTCATCCCTATACACAGGCTCTGCTCTCGGCTGTGCCGCACCTAGACGGACAACAGCGTGAATACATTCGCTTGAAGGGAGATATGCCGTCCCCCGCCTATCCACCACCAGGCTGTCATTTCGCACCGCGTTGTCCTCATGTACTTGCGATTTGCAGAAATGATTATCCGATGGAGAGGGATATATCGGCGACGCACCGTGTGTATTGTCATTTGTCAGGAATTAATGATTGACGCAAAGCCCGCTTTGGATTAAAAAGCTAACAGGATTCAATCTTTTAACTGAACTTCATAGGAGAACAACATGAATACCAATGGAACTGATGTGAGTAAGGAAAAATTGATGCAGGATTTGCAGGTCGTTGTGAGTGATGCGGAGGAGTTGCTCAAGGCAACCGCTGGTCAGGCGGGTGATAAGGTGAATGTGGCACGCGAGCGTATTCAGGGAAGTCTGATGGCCGCTAAAGAACGTCTTGCCGATGCTCAGGAAGCCATGCTGGAAAAAACACGCAAGGCTGCACGTGCAACGGATGATTATGTGAATGACAATCCCTGGCGTGCAGTTGGTATTGGCGCTACCTTGGGTTTGCTTGTGGGTATGCTGATTTCACGCGGACGGTAAGGCCGTGAAGGACGCAGGTTCAGGTCTGGCAGGCTCAATCAAGCGTCTGTTGTCCACGCTGACGCAGATAGCCTCCGTCAGGCTTGAATTACTGGCAAACGAGTTGCAAGAGGAGCGTTTACATCTGGAGCAGCGGCTGGTTTGTTTTTTTGCGGCACTTGTCTGCTTTGCCATGACGGCCCTGTTGTTGACGGTGTTTATCGTGGTGCTGTTCTGGGATAGTCATCGCCTGCTTGCAATAGGCGGTTTGAGTGCCGTTTTTTTCGTGACGGGCGTAATGCTGGTCATGCGCTTGCAACAGATGACGCAGAAAAAATCAAGGCTGTTTGCCGATAGCCTGGCGGAGTTTGCGAAGGACAGGGAGCAGTTGAATGAATAAGCGCAGTCTTGCTGTCATGGAACGTCGCCAGTTGTTGCTGGCGAAAATATCCGGACAACGCGTGCAACTATCCGATATGGCCCGTTCCTGGCGGCCTGTTCTGCATGTGGCCGATCAGGGGTTGCAGGCAGTGAGTTTTATGCGCCGTCATCCTGTGCTGCTGGCGGGCTTGGCGGGTCTGGCCTTCGTGCGCCGCAGTGGCGTGCAAGGACTGCTCAAAAATACCTGGCGTTTGTGGCGTGCCTGGCGCTATCTCAATACGCTTGCAAAAAAAATCTCATAGTTTTTAATTTGCCTTTTCGTTAAATCAAAAACAGACAACCAGGACTGCCGTGTGCATTCGTATAAATAAGGTCTTTTTCTCTGTAGTTGACAGCACATTGTAGCAAAAAACGCAAACAGGCAATTTCGCCTGAAGTTTTTCCTTTTGAGGTAGGCGATGACATAAAAAATCCCTTCTGTTGCCAGGAGGGATTAATTCAATTACGGCAGAATTAATTAGCGGATTATTCGATTTTATCGGCTGCACGCAGATCAATGATGATTTTATTAATTTTTGCCTGTTGTAATTCTTGTTCCAGTTTTGGTTTCAGTTCGCCAAATGCAGGTATCTTCAGAGGACGTACATCGTCCAGTTTGATGATGTGCCAGCTGTCTTGTAATTGTACGGGTACTTTGGTGTATTCGCCCTTTTGCAACTTCAGCAAGGCATTAGCGAAAGGTTCTGGGAACATTTTTGGCGCTCTCCAGCCTACCTGGCCGCCGTGTTCTGCAGATGCCGTATCAATCGATTTTTTGGCCAACTTTTCAAACTTGACCTTTTTATTCAATTCCGCGATGATTGCTTTTGCTTCAGCTTCGGTTTTGACCTGAATGTGGCTGACGTTGAATTCCTTATCGCCGTATTTGACTTTGATCGCATCATACTCTTGCTGAAGTTGCTCTTCCGTTACCGGAGATTTATTCAGTTGATCATGTATATAGGCCTTGATCAGTACGTCGTGCTGGGCGAATTCGATTTGTTGAGCTACATCCGCTTTTTTATCAATTCCGGATTTTTGAGCGGCTTGTAATAATACTTCACGGTTGACCAATTCGTCACGAATTGCTGCGCGTAGTTCAGGACTATCAGGGCGGCCCTGCGCTTCAGCTGCTTTTACATTCATTTCAACGAGATCTTGTGAAATTGCTACCCCGTTGACGGTGGCTGCAGACTTACTTTCGGCGAAAGCCGGATTGATCGATAGAGCGACAACGATAGCAAGTGCTACAAAATGATTTTTTTTCAACACGTTAGTCCTTTTGTAAAATTAGTAAGAATGTAAAATTAAAGTTCGTTCGGCGTATTCGCCTGTATGTTGAGTGCGTGTATTTCGCGTTTCATCAGCTCTCCAAGTGCTAAATATATCATACGATGACGCGCTAACGTAGCCTTGCCGGCGAATTCCTTGCTGATAATTTGTAACAAATAATGTCCTCCGCCATCACGACTACCGGCATGTCCTGCATGTTTATCGCTTTCATCAATGATCTCAACAAAGCTCGGATTGAGCGCGGCCAGCTGTTCGCGCATGCTTTGTATCCGGTTCATGAAGGGAATGCCTTTTTGAATGGACGAACGTCAACTTGGCTATATACACCGTTGATCAGGTAGGGATCGGCATCGGCCCAGCTTTCTGCTTCAGTCAGTGAGGTAAATTCGGCTACGATCAGACTGCCGGTAAATCCTGCTGCGCCCGGATCTTCTGCATCTACGGCAGGGAAGGGGCCCGCCAGCAGCAGTCGACCTTGTGCTTGTAATAATGTAAGGCGGGCGACATGAGCAGGTCTCGAGGCCATGCGTTTTTCAAGGCTGTCAGGGATGTCCTGACCAATGATAGTGTAGAGCATCAGTTGTTTTCCTTTTTTTCATCGATGTATTTTGCAAGCCAGCCGCTTTGCGCCAGGACGAATATCACCATCAGGCCGGTAAAGCCGAACAGTTTAAAGTTGACCCAAGTGTCGGTGGAGTAATTAAAGGCGACGTACAGATTGATAAAGCCCAGCACGGCAAAAAACAGGCTCCACATCAGGTTGAGACGACTCCAGACGCGAACCGGCAGCGCGATTTGTTCGTTTAACAGGGAGCGCATCAAATTCTTTTTGTAAAACAGGTTGGAACCCAGCAGTGACAGAGAAAATACCCAGTATAAAATGCTGGGTTTCCATTTGATGAAGTTCTCGTCATGTAGCAACAAGGTCGCCCCGCCGAATATTGTAACTATGGCAAAACTGACCCATAACATGGTATCTATTTTGCCATGTTTGTATTTAGTCCAGATCATTTGCACGATGGTGGCGGCGATAGCAATGGCTGTCGCAACATAGATACCTTTTATTTTGAAGGCGATAAAAAACAGCAGGATGGGAAAAAGATCTAGCAGCAGTTTCATGGTTTAACTTTTATCAAGAATCAGGGAAGCAGAGTTAATGCAAAAACGCAACTCGGTGGGTGGGGGACCATCAGGGAATACATGTCCCAGATGTGCACCGCAATGGCTGCAGTTTACCTCATCCCGGCGCATACCGTGCGTGGTATCGCTGCGTACGGTCAGACTGTCAGGCTGAACGGGTTGATAGAAGCTTGGCCAGCCACTGCCGGACTCGAATTTATGGTCGGCATCGAATAAAGGGTGGTTGCAGCAGGCACACTGATAAACTCCCTGATCGTGGCAGTCCCAGTATTGGCCTGTAAAAGGGGGTTCGGTGCCGCATTGCCGGCAAATTCGGTATTGCTCAGGGGTTAGTGCTTCGCGCCACTCGGCGTCGGATTTTGTAATGGGTGTGGTCATTATAAGTAATCGTTTAAAATTGCCACTAAGCGCTGCTCAGTGGCATTAATTAATATTAAAGAACCTCACCGGCATGATCTGCCAGACGGGAGCGTTCGCCGCGTAATAAAGTAATGTGACCGCCGTGCGCCCAGCCTTTGAACCTGTCCACGACATAGGTCAGTCCTGAACTGCCTTCGGACAGATAAGGCGTATCTATCTGTGCGATATTGCCCATGCAAACCACTTTGGTGCCGGGACCCGCGCGGGTAATCAGTGTTTTCATCTGCTTCGGCGTCAAATTCTGGGATTCATCAATGATGATGTATTTATTCAGGAAAGTGCGGCCCCGCATGAAATTCAGCGACTTTACCTTGATGCGTGAGCGGATAAGGTCACGTGTCGCGGCTTTGCCCCAATCGCCGGCTTCTTCATCTGTTTTAGTCAATACCTCCAGATTATCGTCCAGTGCACCCATCCACGGCGTCATTTTTTCTTCTTCAGTACCGGGCAGGAAACCAATATCCTCGCCTACCGGCACGGTTACCCGGGTGATAATGATTTCAGAATAGAGCTTGGTTTCCAGCGTCTGCACAAGTCCTGCCGCCAGTGTCAGCAAGGTCTTTCCGGTTCCCGCCTGACCCAGCAGCGTGACGAAATCAATTTCAGGATCAAGCAGCAAATTGAGCACAAAGTTTTGTTCGCGGTTGCGAGCGACGATACCCCAGACATTGTGTTTGTTGCTGGTATAGTCGATCAGCGTGCGCAGCAGCGCAGTCGTGTCAGATTGCTCCAGTACGATGGCATAAAAAGGTTTATCAACTTCCGTATAGACAAATTGATTGATAAAAAATGCAGGACACAGGGGACCTGTGATCTGATAATAAGTATGTCCGTCCTTAATCCACGACTTCATCTCCGGGCCATGAGTATCCCAAAAGTTAACCGGTAGTTCGAGTACGCCGCCATACAGCAGGTCAGTGTCTTCCAGCACTTTGTCATTGAAATAATCCTGCGCTTCCAGTCCCAGTGCGCGCGCCTTAATGCGCATATTGATGTCTTTGCTGACCAGAATAACGGCGCGTTCGGGTTGCAGTTGTTGCAGACCGATGACTACGCCCAGTATGGCATTATCGGCTTTACCCAACTCAAGATTCTGCGGTAACTCGTGTTTGACGAAGCTGGTTTGCAGATAAAGACGTCCGGTGCTGTTTTTATGCAAATCGGACTTCAGGGCGATGCCTTCTTCAATATTACGCGGTGCATCGTTGACGATTTCATCGAGATAACGGCTGACCTGACGTGCATTACGCGCCACTTCAGTCATGCCTTTTTTCTTGTTATCCAGTTCTTCGAGCACGAACATCGGCAGACAGATATCATGTTCTTCGAAGCGGTACAGGCTGGTCGGGTCATGCAGTAACACATTGGTGTCCAAAACAAACAGCTTGGTGTCGGGTACTTTGCGTTGGCGCATGAGTTTCCTTTAGTCTAGGGTTGTAATGAAATCAAATACTTGCCCGGCATGACCATCGGCCTTCAGGCCACGCCATTCATGACGTAACACACCGTTGCTGTCAAATATGAAGGTGCTGCGTTCTATGCCGCGCACCTGTTTACCATACATATTTTTTTGTTTCATTACGCCAAACAGTTCGCAGACGGTTTCATCAGGATCGGATAGCAAATCAAAGGGAAGGGCGAATTTTTCTTTGAATTTTTCATGGGAGCTTAAGCTGTCGCGCGAAATGCCGACAATTTCGCAATTGGCTTGCGCAAATTGGGGATAAAAATCACGGAATTGTTGAGATTCGGTGGTGCAACCCGGTGTGTTGTCTTTGGGATAAAAGAAAATCACCAGCTTTTTTCCCCGTGCGCAGGATAGTGTGAAGGTGTGTCCGCCGGTAGCGGGTAGCGTGAAATCATGGGTCATGGCTTAACTTTCAAAAGGGGTGGCCTGACAATGCGTCATTCTGTCAGAATTTTCGGTCAGGTTGCAATATATTTGCTAAATAGGGATGCTTACGTTTAAATGCCAGTATCTGTCTTAAGTGATTTTAATCCCGATTTAGCATTTTGTATCTGTGCTGGTCCTATCGTAAACGCGCCGGGACTATCATTCCGGCAATGAGTTGTCCGTTTTTTTTGCCAAGGGTTTTCCTATCGTCAGTGCATAGAAACGCTGCGCAAGCCGCGAAGGGTAAGCCATCACCAGCAGAGCGGTGAGAGTGATGCTGATCAACACGACCATGTAGCTGGTATCGCGGATGATTTCTCCTCCGGATACGCCGTATTGCAGTGGCAAGGCGGCCAGCACGGCGGCGGCCAGACCCTTGGGTATCATCATGGAGGTGATGGCGGTATCGCGCAGGCTGTAACCTGGATCGCGGAATACAATACGGGTTAATACCAGGCGCATGAGGTAGATCAGCAGCACAATGGCAGCTGCGGCTAGTGCCTGATGTACCGCACTGAAATGGATGGAGATACCCAGATAGACGAAAAAATAAGTTCTGAGCAGGAATACCGCTTCGCCATAGAATGCCATATCGATGTCGTTGAGCGGCACGATGTTGCGGTCTATACTTGGAATGCGGTGTAGCTTGAATTTCTCAAAATTAGTCAGCGTGAAACCCAGAGCCAGGGCTGCAATGGCACCTGAAAATCCCAGCCCTTCGGTCGCGCCATACACGATAAATACGTAAGCTAAGGTGGAGGAAATGGTGTTGGGAAAATCGCGCACTCTGCCTAACACCAGCAGCCAGCCGATGCCGCCCAGTACGCCGATCACAATTGCAAAAATCATCGCAGAGAGTACGCTGCCGACCAGCTTGCCGGGCTCAAGTCCGCCTTGTGTATAGATCTGCAACAAGGCGAAAACGCCGATGATGCTCAGCACGTCTGTCAGGGCTGATTCCAGTATCATTACCGTAGCAGGTTTTTCGGATACCTTGAGCGCCTTGACCAGCGGTATGATGACGGCAGGTGAAGTGCTGCCCAGAATCAGGCCCAGCATGGTGGCGGGCAACAGAGTCAGGCCCAGTGCGTAGACGCTTGCCAGTGTCACGATGATGGCGGTCAGCACAAAGCAGCCGAGTGCCAGTTTGCCGGTAGTTGCCAGTGATTTGCTCAGTACGTTGATGTCCAGCGTGGTGCCGCCCTCAAACAGAATCACGACCAGCGCAATGGTGGCAAATAATGATCCGACTTTGCCAAAATCGGCAGGCGAGACAAAACCCAGCAAGGGACCCAGCACGATACCGATAATGACCAGTACCAGTACGTCCGGAATGTTGGTGGTGCGAAATTGCAACGACAGAAAGTGTGCGAAAAATACCATTAGTCCGATGAACAGTATCGTGGTGGACATATGTTCCCTTTTATTTGGCCTGCGGCGGATTATACCCGATGCATATTTCAGAAAAACTATTGCAGGGAAGTATCTGTGGATTTATGGCCGGCGGGCTTTCGCATGTGCCGGACGAAAGGTCTTGCATTGCTCAGGGTCGGATTCAAGATATTCGCCTTCAATCAGATCAATGCAATAGGGAATGGCGGGGAAGACCGCGTTCAGACAATCGTCAATTGCCGAGGGTTTGCCGGGCAGGTTGACGATCAAACTTTTGCCGCGTATGCCGGCAGTTTGACGCGATAAAATGGCGGTGGGCACAAATTGGAGTGAGGCGGCTCGCATTAACTCACCGAATCCGGGCAGCATTTTCTCGCATACGGCCATCGTGGCCTCGGGCGTCACATCGCGCAGCGCGGGGCCGGTTCCACCTGTGGTGACCACCAGAGCGCAACCTTCCGCATCGCATAGTCCGATCAGTGCAGCTTCAATCAGATGTTGTTCATCGGGTACGATCCGCGCGACAGCTTGCCAGGGGCAGCTTAAAACGCGTTCAAACCAGGCGCGCATGGCAGGGCTGCCCAGATCTTCATATTCGCCGCGACTGGCTCTGTCCGAAATGGTTAAAATACCGATGCGTACCATAGTTTATTCCCTGAAATTGATATCATTTTGAAAGGCGGTGCCGTCCAGCAATTGTACCGTCACCTGAGAGCCTGCGGCTAATCCTGTGCAGTCCGCCGGCATTACCATCAAACCATCCGCGCGCGCCATGGATAAAAGCACACCGCTGCTTTGGGTGCCGGTGGAGCTGGCAATGAAACCTGTCTCATCCTGCGTCAGTTGCACGCGGATAAATTCGGTGCGGCCCGGTCGCATTTTGACAGCATGCGCCAGACGTGCGGTGACGGTGCGGCGAAACAGTCGCTGATGACCCATCATGCAGCGCAGGGCGGGGGCGACAAATTCTTCGAAGCAGACCATGCTGGAAACCGGATTGCCGGGCAGTCCGAAGACCAGCGCATCCGAGGCCGCATGCCTGACACCGAAGGCCAGCGGGTGGCCGGGTTTCATCGCCACGCGCCAGAATTTCATGCTGACACCGAGCTTTTCGATAGTGGGTCGTACATAGTCATGCACACCGACTGAAGTGCCGCCGGAGACCAGTAGCACGTCATATTCCAGCCCTGTTTTGAGGAAGGCTTCAAGCTCAGCCGGATCATCGCGCGCGATACCCAATAGCACCGGCTCAATGCCGAGTGCCTGTACCTGCGCCATCAGCGCATAGGTGTTTGAATCGGGAATTTTATCCGGATTAGGTGGTGCATTGATCGCTTCGAGTTCATTGCCGGTGGATAAAATCGCGACGCTGGGGCGGCGGTAGACCTGCATCTTTGCGGCTTTGACGGTTGCCAGTATGCCGATCACGCCCGGCGTGATCTCAGCGCCTGCCTTTAACACAACATCGCCATTGTGCATCTGCTCGCCTTTTGGGCGCACATCGTGTCCGGATTTTACACTGACAATCATTTGCACCGTGTCAGCCGATAATTCCAGCGTATCTTCCACGCGGATGACTGCGTCCGCACCCTGTGGCATCGGTGCGCCGGTCATGATGCGTGAACACTGCCCTGTCTTTAAGGGCAGTGTCGGCATGTCGCCGGCCTTGATATCTTCGATGATTTGCAGCGTAACGGGTAATGTTGCCAGATCGCGGCTATGCACGGCAAAACCATCCATTGCGGACACATCGTAAGGCGGCAAGTCGCGATTGGCATAAATATCCTCTGCCAGTACGCGCCAAAGCGACTGTTCCAGTGCAACCTGTTCTGTATCCAGTGTGCTTATTGCTTCGAAAATGATGCGCTGTGCGCTGCTGATCTTCAGGTGTTCCATGGTTATCCTTTAATATTGCCGCAGCTTTCTTAACCTGCGCTTTCTTGCGGGTCATTCAAGTCACCGGAACGGCATCGACAATATTAGCACACTGTCAAATTTTCTCTACTGCAAACCGGCTGTTCGTCAAAGCGTGGTTTGAGACTGAGCTGACCGTTGTGGTGTCGGAATGACTGCTGCACTTCTGACTGTCAATCCACCGGAAGTTTGAAATTTAAATCATCCGTGGTCACTTGCTCTCGCTGACGCCCGGCATTTCCACCCGGGGAGCGTCCCGTAACCCGCTTTGCAGATGGGGTTGTTCGGAGGCGACCGGGAAGGTGAAAACAAAATTCTCAGCCGGCGAGGGGCATGTTCCGGCGGCACGGCGCGGGTAATCTGTAGCGGGCAATTGTGGTCTGTCTTTTTCAATAATGCGTTGACGTGTCAGCATGGGCGAACTCCTTTACGGGTTCGTCATTTATATCAACTGTGCCATTTCTGCCAAATTTGGCACGATTTAATTGCTAGCTGATTACTAGGGATTGCCCTATAAAACCACTAAGAATTTTCCAATAGTAATGCCCGTTATTTGCTGATATAGTGGGTAAACAGAAATTGGATAGTCGTCACATGAAACAAGGTGCCAACGGAACTTCAGCTGATGCTAAAAATTTCAGATATGCCACCTACAGTTTTCAACACGTCACAAGTCTGAGTTAGCTGAATATGCAGGAGGGTTTGACGTATAAATCCCTCATGAGCAAGTAAAATGTCATAGTTACTGTAGTTCAAAACAGTTTATACAAATGCTCTCCTGCATACATTAGAAAATTTCTGTCTACTTAACGTTAGGCATCATGCTAAATCGAAGCGGAGCGAACGTAGCAATGAAAAAATTTGACCTAAACATCGACAGGATGCTTGAAAACTGGGATGCATTCCATGCTATTCGGGAAATCATTGCCAACGCGCTAGACGAGCAGATATTGACTGATACACGGGAAATTAATATCTCCCGCGACATCGATGGCCAGTGGAGCATCAGGGACTTCGGCCGCGGCCTCCGGCACGAGCACTTCACGATGAACGAGAATCAGGAAAAGCTCAACCATCCTGGTCTTATCGGAAAATTCGGCGTGGGCTTGAAGGACGCCCTAGCCACATTCGACCGCTTGGGCATAGAAGCCCGCATCCGCTCCAAGTTCTGCGATGTATCCTTCGACCGCTCCGAGAAGCACGACTTCTCCGATGTCATAACTTTGCATGCCTGCATCTCCGATCCGTCCGAACCGGCATTTGTCGGGACCGAATTCATCCTGAAAAGTTGCTCAGACGAAGATATCGAGAAAGCGAAAGGACTGTTCCTGCTGTTCTCCGGCGAGGAGATGTTTGAGAAGACCCAATACGGGGAAGTTCTGAAGAAAACGGGCAACGCCTCCTACATCTACATCAACGGCATCCGCGTCGCCGAAGAGGAGAATTTCCTGTTCTCCTACAACATCACTTCGCTAACGGCCGCTATCAAAAAAGCACTCAATCGTGAGAGGACTAATGTCGGTCGATCCGCCTATTCCGACCGCGTGAAGTCGATCCTGCTCGCCTCATCGTCGGAAGCCGTCGCCAGAGTTCTCGTCGACGACCTTGGTAACTTCGGGAGCGGTACGCTGCACGACGAAATGAAGTGGACGGACGTCTCCGTGCATGCCTCGAAGATCACCAACGCTTCGGGAAATGTTCTGTTCCTGACGGACGAGGAAATCATGAACGCTCCGCGTTTCGTCGAGGAGGCTCGGGCGACCGGTCGGCAGATTATAACTATCCCTAATACCGTCAAAGAGAAGTTGTCTGGACAGGTCGATTCGGAAGGCAATGCGATTCAGGATTTGAGTAATTTCGTTTCCGAGTGGAACGACTGCTTCGAGTTCAAATTTGTTCCACACGAAAAGCTTACGCAGGCAGAGCGGTCGATCTTCGACATGACAGGAAGGATTGCCGACCTCGTCGGCGGGCTCCCATCGAGGGTTCAGACGGTAAAAATTTCGGAGACAATGCGACCCGAGACGGGAAGCTTCTCCGAAGCTCGCGGGCTCTGGACCAGCTCGGAAATCATCGTTAAGCGCAGCGAACTTGCTTCCGTAGATAGATATGCCTCCACCCTGCTCCACGAGATCGGCCACGCTCGAAGCGGCGAAACCGACATTACCATCGGTTTCGAGCAAGAATTGACTTCGCTTCTCGGGATGGTCGCGTCTAAAGCAATGCTTAAAGCTTCCGCCGACACAGAATCGCAGCAAATAGCTAACCGAAACCCTGCTCCAGTGAAGAAAGCGGGGTTCTGGGTTAGGTTGTTCGGAAATCCTTCAAGGTGACGTTTAGCCTACGAATTTAACTGAGTAGTCAGGGTCAGGTCTAACATTCCAACATTCAATCAGGTTCAAGGTAAAAAGCAGGTGCAAGGAGCAAGGTTCAAGCGGGACATAGACCTCAGTGCCGGAATGGACCCCAGTGCCGGAATGTGACAGCGTAAGCGCGCAAAGCGGCAGTTTCTGTGAGAGTAGTCAAACCTTGTGGTTGCAGCCCGATTGCTGATGCCGAAATTTCTGCTGTCGTCCAATCGTTCAGGGTTAAATCGTCAGCGATGGACGAAATGACAGTTGCGAGTTCAAGATGCTCTAGCCAGGTCGCAGGTATGGCTTCTTGCCCAAAGATTGCACCCAGTAACTGACCCGTCATGGAGCCTGTGGAGTCGCTGTCACCACTGTGGTTTACTGACAGCTCAACACCTGATCTGAAGTCTTTGGCGCTCAATGCGCAATACACCGCGATTGCAAGGGCCTCTTCCGCTACCCATCCTTCACCTAGCAGATGAAGCGCTGCGGGATCGTTTGGCCGGTTAGTAGCCAACCTGCATGCAGTTTCAACGGCCTTCAACGTTTCTTCGCAAGATACCCGCACTCTCAATAGCGGAAGTACCCAGTTCACTGCCTCTGAAAGTCCCTTTCCAGAGAGTAACTCCATGATGATTGCGGAGAAAAAGCCAGACGAAAGTTGACCAGTTGGGTGTCCATGGGTCACTGCTGCAGCCTGACAACCCAACTCAAAGGCGTCATGGAGAAATTGTGAATGCTGACTTTCATAGTGGCGATTCAGGGATGAAAAATACATCCCGATTGGGGCTACCCGCATGACACCCCCGCAGCCTTTGCTGTTATTTCTGGCTATGTCGGAAGCTGCACGCATGCCCTGCAAACCAGACAGGCAGGTGTTACCCGGTGCACGCCCAGAGAACAGTTCCTCTTGGTCCATTAACCATCCATTGCAGATACCTATCTGCAGTTCGTGCTTGTAGCCTTGGGTGTGCATCCAGCGTTGGTAGGCCTTAGCGATATAGACACGCAACTCGGGAAGGGTTGGCTTTTGTTTTGAAAACCGCCCTCCCAGCAACCCCTCAGCCGTGAACAATGTCATCTGGGTGTCATCTGTGATGGCGCCGAGTTTGCCAAATGCGGGGACGAACTCCTGAATTCCAGTTGGGCCAAACCGATGCCGAATAGAGG
>CAIWRI010000149.1 GCA_903915035.1 uncultured Nitrosomonadales bacterium
CATACCGGGGCAAATGACGGCATGCCCATGTCATTGATGGCTTTTCTCATATCGCGTGGCAATTCTTCGGTAGGGCTTGCCGAACAGGCATTCGACGACCTGACGCCCCTGATATGGCCAATAATCGCAGCCAATCGATTCGCTTTGGGCGGGATCACGGCTTCTATTTTCCGGCATTCCAACCAGGCCCTCCACTGTGTCGTAAGCCTCGTCAGCCAAACCGCCTTTGGAACGGCCCGGTGCTGCTTTTTCCGCCGTGCTATTTTCTGCACCGGCCGCGCCGTCATGTTCGATCCATCCACTTGCCGAACATCGAAGGCAAGACTCGCCACGGCGCACCCGAACCTAATATCCACAAAACGTCGGCAATCCTTCATTTGGCCGAGATAAATTTCTGGCCATTTCTGTAACGGGGGCTGCGCCCATGCTTCGCCACTTAAATTTATGCTGCTCATGCCATTAAAAATGGCTAATCCGACCCGATTGGCAAAACCTCAACAGAACCTAGATAAAAATAAGAATTTACCTGTGGCACTAAAAGTATTCCCGACGCATAATGCAGAAATATTTTTCATCTTAAATGCGCCCGCAAGCATAAGACGGAATCAAAACGGATATTCAAAAATGACTGCTCCGTGCCATAACCCGACGACCTTAATAAAATACTGTTAACTTGATAAAAAGAATATTAGCCGGGATAGTCGTTTTTTTTATGCTGACTATTATCGGGAAGTTCGCCGGCGAGGCAATATGGGGCAAGTTGTATAACAAGCAAAAATGTAAAGGTTATGCCATTTTATGCGGAGACCAAATGGGACATCTGAATAGTGGCTGTTCAAAAATAACGCAGGGGGCACGGATTGGCCAAGGAACATGATTTACTGTACCGATTGCTTGACTACATCAAAGAGCAGGCGAAGGATATTGACCCTCATGGGTTTCGGCTGAGCAATCTGAAGGGTTTTATTATTCGACCCGAATCTATCTCAGGATTACCAGGCGTCGAATTCGATATAAACGTCGAGGGTGACCATATATGGCTGCGCATTCCTCGTCTGGAGACTGTTTCCCCACCGCCAATACCTGAAAAACAAAAGGGTTTATTTCGTGTCGGCAGTAATCCAATTGCCTCCGCGCCGTCTCTCGATGAAACTGTATTCCAGCACCGACTGGCTCAGGAAATTGAAGGCAAAACCCTTGAAGATGCTGCCGAATTTGAAGCAGGTGCGCGAGACGTGGCAAAAGATGCGTTAGATGCATATACTTTACTTTGGTCTGCCTGGGCCGACGGTGAACGGCCTCGATACAAGACGATTGCGCTATATGGCGATTTGTTTGCACTCAAGCATCAGATGGAAGCAGAGGAGACTGCCAGGCCGCAAGAATTGATCTGGGGTATGGGAATCAGCACTTGGCAAATTCCGATGGGAGGATCGAAACCGCTCTTCGAATATCCGCTACTCACACAGGCGGTGGAAATTTCGCTCGATGAACAAACCATGGCACTCGAAATCCGACCGCGCGCCACTGACACGCGCGTGGAAATGGAGGCCTTCATTGCTTGTCAGATAACGGGTGCTGCACATGTTGAAAATACCATCCGGGAGCATCTTCAGAAACACAAAGAACGACCAGCAACACCGTTCGATCCATCAAGCTATGCAGACGTGCTCAAACTTGCAGCTACAAATCTGGACAGCCATGGTAGCTATCGGGAAGTCTTAGCTACAGATCAGGCTATACCAACTCCCGACGAACACTTGGCAGTCACCGATATGTGGGTAATTCTCGCCCGTCCGAGGTCAAACAACTACTTATTCGAGGATCTGAGGCGTTTACAAGTAGCGTTGGAAAGTGGATGTGTAATTCCGGCAGGACCGCTATCACTGGTAACTTTACCATCGGATGACGTGGTTGAGTATGACTCTGTAAACTTTCGTGGTCTGTCGAGCAGAGATAGTGCAGGTCGCGGCAAGGTTAAAGAGCTCTATTTTCCACTTCCGTACAATGACGAACAGGTCACCATCGTCCAACGCTTAGAAAAAGCGCCTGGCGTCGCCGTGCAGGGACCGCCTGGTACCGGCAAGACGCACACCATCGCTAATATTATTTGCCATTACCTGGCTACAGGAAGAAGGATCCTGGTAACGTCCAAGGGAGAACCTGCACTTCAGGTGCTGCAAAGCAAGATTCCCGAGGAGGTTCGGCCTTTGACCGTTGCATTACTGTCAAGTGACCGGGAAGGTGTGCGTCAATTCCAGGCTTCGATTGATGCAATCCAGCATCGTGTATCCCAGTTGAATCCGGAGCAGACTAGACATGAAATCGATTTGCTGACAGCCGCTATTAATCGTGCCCATGCTGAATTGGCTGGTATCGACCAGCGGGTCAATGAAATTGCCATGAGCCAGCTTTCGGAGATTGAGGTCGATGGGGTTAATATACGGGCACAAAAAATTGCCGAATTTGTCATGTCTGGCAAGGAACATCACGGCTGGTTGGAAGACGCACTAAGCCTTGATCCGGAACATGCCCCGCCATTTACCGAAGAGGAGGCTGGACTGTTACGCGAAGCTAGACGCAAGCTTGGCTCAGATTTGGTGTATGCGCACGCACGTATTCCTTCTGCAGACTCGTTGCCATCTATCGCCACTATTTCCGAGCTACATGAAGTTTTATCACGCATGAAAGTCATAGAAAATGAGGTAACTCGTGGTGATCTATTGGCTTTGAAAGCGGCCACGCCGGACATCCTGCATGCAGCCCATGAGCTTTTAGCCGATATCGAGGATGCACACGGATTGGTGAAAGAACTCGAAGCTATCGAAGAAAGCTGGCCTTTCGAGCTGCGAGTTAAATGTCGCCAATCATCCTTCGCCTCAGAGCGTAAAGCGCTTGAATCCCTATTGGCTGACGTTAGCGTTCTCATTGAGGCAAGATCTGAATTTTTGCAACTTCCCGTTGAGTTTCCTGAAGCGGGCTTTGCTTCTCAAAAGACCTGCGAGGCGGTAAGGCGCGCATCTGAAAGCGGCAAGCCTTTCGGATTTGTTTCCTTTGGTAATGGGGAGGCAAAAGAGTACATCACTAAAGTGCGTGTGGCAGGGCATTTACCTGAAACAACAGAGGATTGGATGCATGTTCAGCGATATATCGTACTGCATGGACAAGTCATTTCCTTCATAGCACGGTGGAATCACATTGCTGCAGATATTTCGATGCCGAGTCTTGAAGGTGGGGTAACAACGCTCAGACGCATTGAGATGGTCGCACTCGCCGCGCGAACAGCTCACCGCCTGGCAATGCATTTTGATACGCTGTTGCCCAAAATGGCTGAAGCTGTCTTCGACAAGCCACCAGCAAAGGCACTCATGGGATCATCTGCAGAGCTATTGCATGTTGGTGAACATTTGAAGCGTCATTTAACAAGGGCAAAGCTTTCGCATGCCGCGACTCAACTTGCGGTTTTTCAGGAAAAACTGGCAGGTACATCAGGTCCCATTTCAGATGATCTGCACATATTTGTTGAATCCATACTCGGCAATATCGAGTTGTCAGCGGAGCGCGCTGCTGCTCGTTATGCCGAATTAATTGCCGAATTGCGCCGAATTGCAGGGCTGGCCGTCGAATTGGCTCGTGTAAGAGATCTTTCCAGACGTATTGAATCCAGTGGAGCCCCAAAATTTGCTGCACAAGTTCGCACTGTACCTGTGGCCTCATCTGGCGACGATTTGACATTTCCCGTTACTTGGCGGCAGGCCTGGAACTGGGCTCGGATGCGCTCATTTCTTGACAGTATTGAAGCGCGCGATGAGTTGCTAACTTTGGCGGCACGGCGTCGTGACCTGGAAGGTGGGTTAGCTCGATTATACAGTGATATGGTTGCCAAGGCTGCCTGGCTGGCTACCAAACACAATGCAACACCGAAGGTGCTGGCCGCACTTGCCGGTTATGCTACGTCCATTCGCAAAATTGGTCAGGGTACGGGTCCTAATGCCATGATGCATCGACGCGATGCCCGTACTGCAATGCTTGATGCGGCTGGTGCCGTACCTTGTTGGATTATGAGCCATGCCAGAATATCTGAGGCAATGCCGGCAGAAATTGGCGCTTTCGACCTGGTTATTGTAGACGAGGCAAGTCAATCGGATCTTTGGGCGCTACCTGCCATTCTGCGTGGTAAAAAGATATTGGTCGTTGGCGATGACAAGCAGGTTTCACCTGATGCAGGTTTTGTAGCGGCCCAAAAGATTCAGAATTTACGAGCACGATTTTTGACTGACCAGCCGTATGAAGCGGCTATGACCCCGGACAAATCTTTGTATGACCTGGCAGCTCGCGTATTTGCAGCCTATCAGGTCATGCTGCGTGAGCATTTTCGCTGTGTTTCGCCCATCATTGCGTACTCCAATCGCGTGTTCTACAAAGGCGGTATTCAGCCGCTGCGTATTCCAAAAGCATCAGAGCGGCTAGACCCTCCATTAATTGATATCCGTGTTACCAACGGATGGAGGAATACACATGACTGCAATGAATACGAAGCCACTGCCATTGCGGATGAAATTGACGCTTTGTTAAAGCAAGAATGTTTTGCGGGACGTTCCATCGGTGTGGTATCCCTATTAGGCATGGAACAGGCCAAGCATATCGACACGGTCGTTCGTGGCCGTTGCAATGCTGCCGAGCTGCATCATCGCCACTTCAAGTGTGGTGATGCCAGAACATTCCAGGGGAGTGAGAGGGACATCATATTTTTGTCTATGGTCGTTGATCCGTCAAACTGTCGAGCTTTATCAGGAAACACATTCGAGCAACGTTTCAATGTGGCTGCCAGTCGGGCACGGGATCGCATGTATCTTGTTCGATCTGTTGATATGGACCATCTTTCTGACAAGGATATCCGTCAGACACTGTTATCGCACTTCGATAAGCCAATTGTTGTGAATGAAGACGAAGCTAAGGCTTTTATCGACCAGTGTGAGTCGGGTTTTGAACGAGAAGTATTTACAGCACTGACATCACGTGGTTATCGCGTTATACCCCAGGTAAAAACAGGTGCCTATCGCCTAGACATGGTGGTCGAGGGTGCCGATGATACGCGTCTGGCAATTGAGTGTGATGGTGATGAATATCACGGGCCAGACCGCTGGGCACATGATATGGCTCGACAGCGTGTACTGGAACGTGCTGGATGGATTTTCTGGCGCTGCTTTGCCTCTACCTGGTCATTGCGTAAAGATGACGTTATTGCTGAACTACTGAACCATCTTTGTACAATGGGTATCGAACCGGTTGGCGCGATAAATCAGGCGCTGAGTCTGGTCGAGAAGCGGGTATGGATGAAAAAAGTGACAGACGATAGTGAGGATGAAGTGCAAAAATTACTGGAGTTAACCATTTCGAAATTAAATCCGCTCGCCACAGGCTGACAAATAAATGTAAATACCATCATTTTCAACAAAAGATGAGAATGTTTTAGGGCGAATAGGTACATGCTCCACTAAAATTATATGGCGATCATTTACCCTGACGGTTGGCGAGAGATGGCCTCCACCGGTGCTGCTGCCCGGGAAATCGAAACGCTTATTTTTCTTGCTGAGGCCTTGCCGGATGACTACTGTATCTATCACGGCGTGCACTGGACTCGTGTGGAAAAAAGTCACCAACTTTGGGGAGAGATTGATTTCGTCATATTGAGTCCTGCCGGAAAATTGCTGCTGATTGAACAGAAGTGCGGACTTCTGACTGAAAGCAATGAAGGCCTGATAAAAACCTACAATGCAAAACCCAAGTCAGTCGTAAGCCAGATGGGGCGCACGACAGACAGCATGTTTGAACGACTGGATAAATACTGTAAGGGGACTAAACCGGTTATTGATTCGATGCTGTATTGCCCTGACTATACAGTGAAAGATATGGGGGCCGCAGGCATAGATCCATCCAGAATTGTTGATGCCAGCAGGCGCGACCAGCTGCCATATATAATCTGCAAGATACTTCCGCTGGATAATCCGGATGCTGCCTTGTCGGATCAGTTACATGCATTTTTGAGCGATACGCTGAATTTAGTCCCCAATGCGAATGCTTTTGTCGGACAGGCAAAAATGTTATTTACCCGTATTTCAGGCGGCCTGGCTGAATGGGCTAGAAAGATTGAATGTGAACCGTTCCGCTTGCGGATAATCGGTACGGCCGGTTCGGGTAAGACGCAACTTGCCCTGGCTGTGTTTCGTGATGCCATTGCCGCAGGAAAACGTCCACTTTACGTCTGCTATAACCGCCCGCTTGCTGACCACTTCATGCAAATTTCTCCCGCAGGTGGAATGATCGTGACCTATCACCAACTCTGCGACAAAATTTACCGCGCGCAGGGATTGTTACCTGATTTTTCTGTTCCCGGTGCTTATGTCATCTTAGAGACGTTCATGACTGATTTTCAGCCGGATGAGGATTGGCTGTTTGATGAACTGATTATCGACGAGGGCCAGGATTTTCAAACAGACTGGAAAGACAATCTGCTCAACCTGTTGCGTCAGCATGGGAAAGCCTGGTGGCTTGAGGATCCTATGCAGAAACTCTATCGCCGGCCCGATGTTGATTTGCCGGGCTGGGTCACGCTGCGTTCAAATACCAATTACCGTAGCCCTCAAGATATTCTCGATAGCTTGTCGAAGCTGATTCCCTTGCCTTACCCTGTCGTATCTGGCAGTCCATTGACAGATTCTGATATTGATCTTGTTAGCTATACCGACACTGCCGATTTAATTGACCAGACCAAGCGCGCGATCACCCGGTGCATCGCTTCAGGTTATAAACGCGACATGATTGCCGTAATAACCTTTCGCGGACGTGATAAATCGGCTCTGTCAGCTTACGATAAGTTAGGCCCGTTCGAGGTGAGGCGTTTCACGGGACATTATGACTTGCTGGGCTCGCCGATCTTTAGCGATGGCGACATTCTGATTGAGTCAGTCTATCGTTTCAAAGGCCAGGCGGCACCTTGTGTAATATTGACCGAGATTGATTTCGAGATGCTGGATGAAATCGTCATTCGTAAATTATTTGTCGGTGCAACCCGAGCGACCATGAAACTGGTGATGATTATGTCGGAGAACAGTGCAAACTGCCTGATGAAAAATGATCAATAAAAAAATGGAAAAAAGCAGGGGGAGTTGAAGCGGGCAAAAGTTATTGGTATTGCACCTGCGGAAAAAGTGCAGGACAACCGTTTTGTGACGGCAGTCATCAAGGGAGCGGATTTGCCCCGGCAGAATTCAAGGCAGAAAAATCGGAAACCGTATATTTTTGCGG
>CAIWRI010000150.1 GCA_903915035.1 uncultured Nitrosomonadales bacterium
AAACTCAACGGCATCGAACCATCTGCCTGGCTAAAAGATACGCTGGAAAAACTTCCCGTCTGGACCATGCGCCGCATCGACGAACTTCTGCCAATCAAACCTGCTGCATAAATTGGCTCGCCTGAACAGGTGAGCTAGACGGACGGATACATTCTTATGCCCCAAAACCTTGCTAGATACCATCACGGTGGATACCTTGTCTTTGCAATTTTGACGCTGATGTTTTTAATTTTTCGGCTAGCCTTGTCGTGTGTATTTACATACTGCGTGGTTAATTTTTTGCCGCCTAGAATAGCCGCTTCAGCTATTCGTATTAAAATCACTGCCCAAAATCGTCTGTAAAAGGATACATTCTGGCGGATTGTTCATCCCAAAATTATTACCCCAACTTCCAGCCGTTACAGAAAAGCCACTTAAGCCGACTTCTATATGATCTATGTCCGATAAGAAAAGCTTTTCCGAACGCGACATTTGCACCAAGTACATTACCCCGGCCATCACTGCTGCCGGGTGGAATTTGCACAGCCAGATTCGTGAGGAAGTGAGCTTCACCAAGGGTCGCATCATTGTGCGCGGGAAGTTGCATACCCGGGGTGAACTCAAACGCGCTGATTACATCCTGTCCTACAAACCCAACATTCCGCTGGCGGTGGTCGAAGCCAAGGACAACAGCCACGGCGTAGGCTCCGGCATGCAACAAGCCCTGAACTACGCCGAAATCCTGGATGTTCCGTTTGTGTTCAGTTCCAACGGCAATGGCTTCCTGTTTCACGACCGCACCGGACTTGCCGACAAGACTGAGCGGGAATTAACGCTTGCCGAATTTCCGTCACCCGCAGAACTTTGGCAGCGCTATTGCCAGTGGAAAGGTCTGGAGACGGCTGCAGCACTGAACACGGTCGAGATGTCATACTTTGACGATGGCACAGACCGCTTTTCGAGCAGGCTGCCGCGTGAAGCTGTTGAAACAATGGCTTGTCCGTATGCGCTATACTAGCCGCAGATAAGGAGGAAATGATGACTACTTTAACACCATCTCAAGCGGACGCACGTCGTCTGGAAAAGCTTGCCAAAGAGGCGGGGTGGACACCTGTCGCCCGTGAAAAATTTAGGTGGTTTATGAATGAGAACTAGTTATGTCATCAGAAGTTGCAAGCATTTTTGTTTTGGCGTCTCTGGCAGCAATTACCTCCAACCGCCTCCAAGAGCTAGAAATAACTTCACTTGATCTGCTGCTACCTGCCCGTCACAGGCGGCGAGCACAGCTTCACTGTTCGATAAATTGCGCTGGGCGTCCAGTTCGTCAAGATAGGACAAGCGCCCGGCGTGATACAGTGTGTGCATCTGGTGTCCCGCTTCAGTTGCGTCATCTCTTGCTTTACTCAACGCAGCGCTACGATCCAGATCACGTGCCAGAATTGTCAGCGCACTTTCAACTTCCTGCAAGGATTTAAGAATTATCCCGTCAAAGCGCGCCAAGGCTGCATCGGCATTGGCGTCGGTCTGACGCAGGCGTGATCTTTCCAGATTGCCGGGCAAACTCCAGGAAATCAGCGGGCCCAAACTCCAGCGTTGTGTGGGTAACTCTCCCATATGCCCCATGATTCCTGTCGCGCCACCCGAGAACCCCAGCGTAATATTGGGGTAGAGCGCTGCCGTGGCAACACCGATGCGGGCTGTCGCTGCGGCAAGAGCGCGTTCGGCTTGCCGAATGTCGGGTCGTCGCCGCAACAGGGCGGCACCATCACCGACAGGGATAGGGCTGGACAGTTTGGGCAATTGCGTGCAACTCTCAAGCGTACGTGAATATTCGCCGGGTGGATGGCCTGTTAGCACAGCCAGCTGATAGATGGCAATGCGGCGGCGGGCGATGAAGGCGGGGATGATGGCACGAATTTGTTCGACGTGATTATTGGCGCGCGGCAGTTCAACTGTCATTTTGCGTCCACCGGCAACCAGGCGTGCAATTGCAGACTGATTCTGTTGCTGAAGATCGAGATTGTGCCGGGCAATGTCCAGTTCATGTCCGGCGGCACAGGCTTCCGTGTAAGCATAGGCAACGTCGGCTGCGATGCTGATACGGGCTACGTCGCGTGCGGCGCGGCTGACCTCGACATCAGCCAAAGCCGCTTCACTGGCGCGTTTTAAGCCGCCCGCCAGATCGAGCTGGTAAGAAATATTGATGCCGGCATTGGCCAGATTTTCCACAGGAATTTTGTTCTGTAACAGATAAGCCTCGCCGGATTCCTGTGCGCGCACGGCGGTCGCGGATGCGCCAACTTTAACGTCTTTACTGCTGTTCATTTCCATTACTACCGCTTCGCTGCGGGCAAGATTAGCCGCAGCAATACGTAAATCTGTATTGGCTGCCAACGCTGCTTCTATGAGCTGGTTTAACCGGGCATCGTTATATAATCGCCACCAGTCATCAGGGATTTCTCCCCGCGTAAACTCATGCAGGTCAGCGCCCTGAAAGGGGAGGTGGGCACTCGTGGAATTGATTAGTGATTGCGCGGGCAACTGATAATTTGGGCCGACGATGGTGCAGGCCGCGAGCAGAAGCATCGCGCCGCAACAGCTTAAACTGCGTGCGTTCATGGTCGTATGCTGCCTTTATTGTCAGGCTTAATTATGCTCACGGTCGCAGTGAGCCCGGCAATCAGGCTGCTGTCGTGCGGATTGTCGAGGGCAATCCGCACCGGAACCCGCTGCGCTAGGCGCACCCAACTAAAAGTCGGATTAACGCTGGGAAGCATGTTGCTACCTGAGACGCGGTCATGGTCTTCGATGCCGGCTGCAATGCTTTGTACATGTCCTGGCAGAGTTCGCTGCTGACCCATCAACCTGATCTTCGCAGCTTGACCGACGGTGATATGCTGAAGTTTAGTTTCTTCAAAATAACCTTCTACTCGGAATGAGTTGAAATCGATCAGCGCCATCACCGGTTTACCCGTGCTCACGTAGTTGCCGGTACGCAGGCTCAGATCAGAAAGAATGCCGTCGATGGGCGCGAGCACGCGGGTACGTTGCAGGTTGAGGGCAGCCAGATCGCGACTGACGACGGCCTGCGCTAGTGAAGCTTCCACTTCTGCAACTTTGCTGGTGCCTTGTTCCTGACTTTCTTTCGGAACCAGTTCGCCCAGAACTTTGTTACGGTTTGCTTCACGTTTGGCCTGATCAAGCTTGATGCGCAAGGCGAGCAGCGCAGCGTCTGTTTCGCGCAGTGCAAGTGCATAACGCTGAGAATCAATCTGAAAAAGCAATTGCCCCCGTTTTACCTGCTGATCGTTGGACACAGCCAGATAAGTGACCAGACCGGATACGTCGGGAGCGATCTGGACAATGTCTGCGCGTACACGTCCATCCGGCGTCCAGGGCTCAATCTGATAGTAAGTCCATAGTTTTTTCCCGGAAAATGCCGCGAGGGTGACGAAAATCAAGGTAACAGCGATGCGGCCAAATTTAGTGAGATGAGTTTTGAGCATATCCGCGTTCATAAAGTGATAGAAAAATTCAAAACTACGCCCCATAGAATGATAAACAGGGCGGTGTCAAACAGTGCCTGGTGCCAGACGCGGCGGTGCAAGCCCGATAACACTAGCAGGCGATGCACCACAAAGGTAAGAATTAGCGCGACCAGACTGGTGACCAGTTCGGAATTCAGATAAATCCCGAAAAATTCAGTTTCACCCATTATGCAATATCCTCCACAAAGCGAGTAATGAAAGGTACTTGCGGAAACAGGTTGCGACGCAAGCCGACCAGGGCAGTCAAAGTCTGCACACACCCGGCAGGAAGGCCGGTGGTGAGCGTATTCAATGCATGATCCAAAACAGACAAGAGTTGTTCGTCGTGGATGGCGTTAGCTGTGGTGCGGGATTCGTAGTGTTTGGCCATAGCCTGCAAAAGTTGTTCGACAGCAGTGCGTGATGGCGACTGGGGCAGGTTACGAATATTTTGCAGGGCAACCAGATCCATGCCGACTCGCAATTCCTTGAGGGCATCAAGCCCAAAGAGATCTTCGTTCCGGCTTAATGCGAGGCGCGGTGCAAGCAGACCCAAACGGTCAACCATGCGCGATGCGAAGGCAGTCGGCTCTTCGCCATTTTTTCCGCTGGCCAGGCGTGCAAGGCTTTTCCATGTGTGATGAAGCAGGCGTTTTGCGCTGGCATCCGTACTCATTGAACGCAAGCTTCGGTTGACCAGAACGGCGACAAGCATGCCGAAAAACATGGATAAATTAAGATTGAGAAAATTGGCAAAATTTGAGTTTATGCGCTCGACGATGGCCATCGCGTTACAAAAATTGAGCAGTGTTATCAATGCCGGCAACGCCATTCGCGGGTTGAGCATAATCAGTCCCATCGGCAGCATGGTCGGCGCTAGGGTTAATACCAGTATGGGGAAACTGTTGATGGCCGGAAAAATGAAGAAAATATACAGGGCGGCAAGTGGTATCGCGACAAGTAAAGACATCCCGAATGTTTTTATGGCCGGTGCCGGATCGTCCATCGCGGCGAACAGACAACAGACAATGGATGCGCCGATCGCGCTTGCGCCACCTTCGTCCCAGCCTAGTGCTATCCATACTGCGCAGACAATCAGGATGGCGAGGGTGGCAGATGCACCGGAAAGCAAGGCCAAGCCGGGGTCTTTGTGCATGGGGCGTGCACCGGTTTGATTGATGTTTGCGTCAAGAGCCGCAGATAGAGGCGTCTGCGGGTCGTGTAAATGGTTGAGTAAAGCATGCCCTTCGCCCAGCGCCTTGACAAGATCCTCCAGTCTGGAGAAAAAACCGATTTGATTCAATGAGTACCAGTCGTTGCGACAGATTAAGCCGCATAACGTGTTGAGCTCCTCAAGCAGCAGAGGGATTTCGCCAGCCGGTGCGTCTGCATTAATCCACCCGGTGATTCGAGTTATGGCATGGACGCTCTGTGGATCCAGTTCCAATCGTTCCTCTCGCATAGCGGCGAGCCGGTCGGACAGGCTGGATAAAATGGGAATCAACATTAATATCCGGTCATGCAAGCCGCGCACGACAAGTGTCTTTTCACGCAAATTCGAGGTGTCAAACGGTAAATGCGTGGCAAGGATGTGAATTTCGCTAGCCGCAGCGGCCAGTCTAATCCGGTCACGACTCATGGCCGTCATGGCGTTGCTGCGCAGAATGTCGAGTGCCCAGTGATCTGCATCGCCCAGCCAGTTCTGGATGCGGGTGCGAATTGCATCTCCCACCGGACTGGGAAACCACAGACTGTGCATCACAGTCGCACACAGGATTCCGAGGGTAATTTCTTCGGAGCGCGCAACCGCCATGTTGAAAATCTCAGCCGGCTGGTTGACGCTACTGAAACCGATAATCGCAGCGGTATATCCGGCCAGCATCAAGATGTAACTGCGCGGAGAACGATCCAGCAACGACACGGCCAGACAGCCGCCAACCCACAATGCCATTGCCAGACTAAGCAGAGCGGGCGTGTTGACCAAAAGCGGGAGCATGATGACGGCGGCACTTGCGCCAAGCAGTGTGCCCAGCAGTCGCTGAATGGCTTTTGAGCGTACGGCAGCAGCCATAGGCTGGCTGACGATATAGACTGTCAGCATTGCCCAGTAGGGGCGTTGCAGGTCAATACTCATGCTTAAAAAAAGTGCAAGCATGGCTGAAGCAAATGTTACAACTGAAAATTTCAGTTTGGCCCAGTTCAGTTTGAACACAGCGTTAATTCTCTGCAGCTTTGGCGGGTGCCACTGCTTGTTTCCAGTTCAGTGTGCAAAGTGGACAGTACATGCAAGCAGGCTTCCAGATCAGCATCGTTGACTGATATGAGCAGGCGTCCGCGAATTTGTACCAAAGCGGCCTCAACCTGAGTGGCCATTACTTGGCCAGAAGCCGTCAGATGCAAATTCTTGGCACGCCGGTCAAGCTTGTCATCGCGCCGTTCGACTAGACCACTCGAGCATAACTGATTGAGCAGGCGAATCAGGGAGGAGCCTTCGATACCGCTTTCTTCAGCTGGAATATTTTGGCGCATACCACCACCGAAACGGGCGATATGCAGAACGGGAACAGCCTGTGAATCTGATATCCCGTAGGTTGCGAGGGATCGACTGACTTTCTTGCGATAGACGTGGGCTAATTGAACCATGCTGGCACTCAACCGCCGTTCAATTTTCTTGCGGTAGGAAGTCATAAGCTAATCGTTTTTAAGTAGGTGTTGCATATTAGTTAATTCTCATTCAGAAGCATAACAATTTGATTTTATTGTATAAAATATAATTTTGCAGTGGAAGAACCCGGTGGAAATGGGTATCATTACCTTCGATCCATTGATTATAAACAATAAACAAAAGCACCGGGGTTCCAAAATGCGTGCCAAACGCACACACCAGATGAGTATATAC
>CAIWRI010000151.1 GCA_903915035.1 uncultured Nitrosomonadales bacterium
ACCGTTATCCGCAATGCGTAAGGGATCAAAAGTAAGTTTGCACCCTGTAAAAGTAATTGAAAAAGTGCTCTTTGCAACCCGTAATTTGCCAAAAAATTCATAAAACATCAACTTAATCAAAGGAGTAGCGTTTATGTCGAAAACTTCATGTATCCCGCATAATGATGCCGGCAAAGGGAAACTGCTAGAGCGCGTCGCCAAGACCCTGCCCAAGTATCAGATCCTCTTTGAAATCAGCAATGAAGACATGGGGACGCTGCAAGGTGACGCGCTCAGCTTTCCTTTTGCAAATGACCTGCAGAATCTGGCGCAAAGCTTCGCGCATAACTGTACGGCCTTCAGGAATCAGTTGAGGGATGGCGGCAGCGGCGATGTCAACTGGCCTGTTGCACCAAATTTCAGCGCAAACCAGCCTCCAGTTAGCGCGCCCGGTGTGATTCAACGACTCTCCACCCTGATCGCCCGCATCAAGGCACATAAGAATTACACGACAGCGATTGGTCAGGATTTACAGATTATCGGTACGGAAATTATACTTGATCCCTCCAGCTGGAAACCTGTTGTAACGGTTCAGTATGAGGCCGGTCAACTTATTGTCGGCTGGAAAAAAGGTCAGGCCAGTGCGATTGAAATCTGGGCAGACAGAGGCGACGGCAACGGTTTTGTATTTTTTACCATCAACACGGAACCCGATACCCTCGACAACACGCCGCTCCCTGCGGCGGGCTCAGGTGTTACCTGGCAATACAAGGCGATATACCGTCTGCATGACAAACGGGTGGGGCAATGGAGCGATGTGGTCAGCATCAAGGCCGTCAGCTAAGCATCTGCGATGGCGGCGCATGAGGGGCGATGGCGTTTTAATTCGATCCCGCTGTTTGAAAGACCGTGCGGCGTATATTTGTTTGACGCGCCGCACGGATAATGTTTCACGTGGTCAGTCAGGCGATGCAAATAGATGAGGGAGTGTTGGCGTTGTGCGAACACTTCGAGCCGGCGCATATATTACATTCAGCGCGGATGCTCGCGACAGATGGCCGTTTCAAGTACAGAAAATTTTCCGTCAGAACTAATTGCCCGTGGGCGTCAGACTTCTTGTCAGTACAACAGCCTGCTGCTGGATATTGACTTTAAACCGGTCAGTTATGTTGCCCCAAATCAGCAAATCCACAGTGAACGGCAATGTGCTTTCTTTCAGTGCGTCATCCAGGTCGAGCACCTGCTGTTTTTGTTCCGCATTGGAAAAAAGAACCAGGTTGAAGTCTGAAGTTTCGTGTGCGCTTCCCCTCACTCGTGAACCAAAGGCCCAGACAGTCACACCGGGTAAAAATTGCTGCAACAAATGCAACAACAAACTTTTCTGATCGGGAGGTATATCTAATATCGGCTTCACGTCAATGTTCCCTGTCAATGTTTCATATAAGGCAATGGCATCATAGTCGCAATCAGCATTGTCCCGGCCTTGTCACCGCTTATCCCGTTCAGATAAATTATTTAAATCTATCGTAATCAAACATGGCTAGTTCCGCACTGGATTCAGCAGGGGAAACACCCCGGGCAATATATTAGGTCAGTAGGGAATCGTGCTTTAACGGCGCAATCTGAAACTGATGGTAGCACAATAAAATCAGGCTTGTGCATTGTTTCCCGCAAGCAGAAGGCGGCCGTCATTTGCTGCGCGACAATACCCGTGGCCGGATTCCCCTTTTGATGTCAATAAATCCCGTTTTTTACTTCTTGTTCGTGATCATCTCGTGCATGACTGGTGCCAGAATGACTTCCATGGCATGGCTCATCTTGCCGCCGGGTACGACCAGTGTGTTGGCGCGCGACATGAAGGAGCCCGGAATCATTGCCAGCATGTACGGGAAATCCACGTGTTTGGGTTTGCGGAAACGAACCACCACGAAACTTTCATCCGGTGTGGGAATGTCGCGTGCGATGAAGGGATTGGACGTGTCCACGGTTGCTACGCGCTGAAAATTGATGTCGGTATAGGTGAACTGCGGCGTAATGAACTTGATATAGTCCGGCATGCGACGCATGATGGTATCAACCGTCGCTTCCGCCGAATAGCCGCGTTCGGCCTGATCGCGGTGAATCTTCTGTATCCATTCCAGATTGACAACAGGGACCACGCCGATCGCCAGATCGACATATTTGCTGACATCAATGTTTTGTGCGGCATCTTTTACCAGACCATGCAGGCCTTCGTAGAACAATAAGTCAGAATCAGCTTCAATATCTTCCCAAGGCGTAAAGACGCCGGGGATCAGGTTGTTCAGGCCGAAATGTTTATTTTGTTGTGCCGCTTCAATTTCGCTGTGGACATAGTAACGGCGCTTGCAAGTGCCGGTTTCGCCATAGGTCTTAAACATGGCTTCGATTTTGTCGAAATGATTCGCCTCCGGGCCAAAATGGCTGAAGGTATTGTGGCCTTCAGCCGCCGCCTTCGCCGCCTGTGCACGAAAGGTCATGCGATCCAGGCTATGCAGGCTGTCACCTTCAATTATTGCAGGGGAGATTTTCTCGCGCCGGAAAATATTGTCAAAAGCACGTTTAACCGTAGTGGTGCCCGCGCCGGAAGAACCGGTAACTGCAATAACAGGATGCTTATTTGACATAATGACCTTTCCGGACGTAATGAATAGATATTTGCAGAGTAAGTTTATAACAAACTTTCATTCGCCACTACCGGAACAGGCCGCTTCGGGCAATTAATAGCCGCATATTTTTTATCAGTTTGATTGATAGCGCATCTTTTTCCGCTGATCTGCGGGTAAATGCACTAACGGACATGAAAAAATATCATCCCTTAATAACGAAATCGGCCATGCCCGTTCCCCTCTTTTCAACTTTCCCCCACCTGCGGGGGAGAGGGCAAACGAACGCTTGCGCGAGTTTTACGTTAAAGCTTGCAAAAAGAGGGGTGTGAAGCCGCTATAATGGCGAATCTGAAAATTCATGTTGTTATCTGTAAATCCATGCAATCCAACTACCATCCCGCAACACTTGAGCAGCAAGCCCGGCAACACTGGAATGATTCCGGCGCCTTTACCGCACGCGAGACCAGCGACAAACCCAAGTATTACTGTTTGTCGATGTTTCCCTATCCGTCCGGAAAATTGCACATGGGGCATGTGCGCAATTACACCATAGGCGATGTGCTGTCCCGCTATCACCGCATGAAGGGTTATAACGTGATGCAGCCGATGGGTTGGGATGCGTTCGGCTTGCCTGCAGAAAATGCAGCTCAAGCGCACAACGTGCCGCCAGCCGCCTGGACTTACGACAATATCAATTACATGCGCCGTCAGCTGCAAAGTCTGGGGCTGGGGATTGACTGGTCACGCGAAGTGACGACCTGTACGCCGGAATATTACCGCTGGGAGCAGTGGCTGTTCACCCGCTTGTTTGAAAAGGGCATCATCTACAAGAAAACCTCCTCGGTAAACTGGGACCCGGTGGATCAGACCGTGCTTGCCAATGAGCAGGTTATCGACGGACGCGGCTGGCGTTCGGGTGCGCTGGTGGAAAAGCGCAAAATTCCAATGTATTTCTTTCGCATCACGCAATACGCGGATGAGCTGCTGCAAGACCTGGATACCCTGGACGGCTGGCCCGAGCAGGTAAAAACCATGCAGGCCAACTGGATAGGCAAGAGCTTCGGCTGTGAAATAGGATTCAAGCTGGCGGAGAGTATATTGAGCCGCGCTGCATCCGCTCCTCAGGCCGTTATTCTTAATCCTGTGCTTAAGGTTTACACCACGCGTGCCGATACGCTGATGGGCGTAACCTTTGTCGCAGTCGCGGCTGAACATCCGCTGGCGACATTCGCGGCGAAAAACAACCCGGCCTTGAGTGCCTTTATTGAGGACTGCAAGCACGGCGGCACAGCGGAAGCCGATATGGCGACGATGGAAAAGAAGGGCATGGACACGGGCCTGACTGTCACTCATCCGCTGAACGGTGAACAACTGCCGGTATGGGTGGGCAACTATGTGCTGATGGGTTACGGCGAGGGTGCCGTGATGGCGGTGCCGGCGCATGATGAACGCGATTTCGGCTTCGCCAAAAAGTACAATTTACCAATTAAACAGTCAATCGCAGCGATTGCTAACTCACCACTCACCACTCACCACTTTTCCACTGATTCATGGCAGGAATGGTATGCCACCAAAGGCGGTGTCTGTACAAACTCCGGCAAGTATGACGGACTTGATTTTGCTCAGGCGGTGGATGCGATTGCTGCGGACCTGGCCGAAAAAAATCTGGGCGCGAAAAAAGTGCAGTTCCGTTTGCGCGACTGGGGTATTTCCCGCCAGCGCTACTGGGGTTGTCCTATTCCGATTATTCATTGCGCAACCTGCGGCGATGTGCCGGTGCCGGACGATCAGTTGCCGGTGATTCTGCCGGAAAACGTGGTGCCGGATGGGACGGGTTCGCCGCTGGCTAAAATGCCGGAATTTTATGAAACACGTTGTCCGAAATGCGGCGCTGCGGCAAGGCGTGAGACCGATACCATGGATACCTTTGTGGAGTCCTCCTGGTATTACGCGCGTTATACCAGTCCGGATTGCACGACAGGTCTGGTGGACGAGCGCGCCAAATACTGGCTGCCGGTGGATCAATACATAGGCGGCATCGAACATGCAATTTTGCATCTGCTGTACGCGCGTTTCTTTCAGAAGCTGATGCGCGATGTGGGGGTTTTTGGCGAAATGCAAAACAGCGCTCTCCTCAATCCTCTCCCGCAAGCGGGCGAGGATGCAAACGTGGTGCTCAGCACACCCAACCCCTTAAACGAGCCGTTTAAAAATCTGATCACGCAGGGCATGGTGATTGCACCGACCTTCTTCCGGCTTGAGGCCAATGGCAAGAAACTGTGGATCAATCCGGCGGAAGTCGACGTGAGCTGCGATGAACGGGGTCGCCCCCTTGCTGCGACGCTGCGTGCAGACGGCTTGCCTGTGACGATCGGCGGCACGGAAAAAATGTCGAAATCCAAGAACAACGGGGTCGATCCGCAATCCATTATTGACGAATTCGGCGCAGACACAGCGCGCCTGTTCATGATGTTTGCAGCCCCCCCTGATCAATCGCTGGAATGGTCTGATTCCGGCGTGGAGGGTTCGTTCCGCTTTCTGAAACGCGTCTGGAAAGCCACGCACGATCATGTCGAGCAGGGCGTCGTTGCCGCCTACTGCCGTGGTGATTTGTCTGCCGCAGGCAAAGCGATGCGATTGCAGTTGCATCAGACCATACAAAAAGTGGATGATGATATCGGTCGCCGGAAAACCTTCAATACCGCCATCGCTGCGAATATGGAGCTGCTCAATGCGCTGGGTAAATTCACCGATACAACGGATGTCGGACGGGCTGTTGCTCAGGAAGTGCTCGAAGCCGTTGCGCTGATGTTGTGTCCCATTGTGCCGCATATTTGCCAGGCTTTGTGGTCAGGATTGCGTCCCGGCAGTGATATGCTGGATCAGTCCTATCCTGTCGCTGATCCCGCAGCCCTGGTGCAAAATGAAGTTGAGCTGATGATACAGATCAACGGTAAGCTGCGCGGGAGTTTGACGGTTGCGCGGGATGCGGATCGCGCATTGATAGCGCAGGCGGCACTGGCGCATGAGGCTGTACAAAAACAACTGGCGGGTGCTGCGCCTAAAAAAATCATTGTTGTGCCGGGCCGTTTGATCAACATTGTTGCATAGGAGACAGGCCAGATGAAATTGCCGCTTATTCAATTGAGGTGCTGGTTTAAAACGCTGGCGCTGGCATCCTGCATCATGTCGCTTGCCGCGTGCGGCTTTCATCTGCGCGGCGATACGCTCATGCCGTTCAAAACGCTGTCTATCAAGGCCGTTAATCCCTCCTCGCCTATGGTGCTTGAACTGCGGCGCAATCTGGAGACAAGCCATGTCAAGCTGGTTGATAAGCCTGAACTGGCCGAAGTGGTATTGAATATTGTCTCCGAACAGCCGGAAAAGCAGATTTTGACACTGGACGGCGGCGGGCGGGTCAGCGAATATCAACTGCGCTACCGCGTATCGCTGCGGGCTTATGACAATGAGCAGCGGGAATGGCTGCCTGCTGTTGAGCTGCTGGTGAACCGCGATTTTTCCTATGATGACACACAGATTCTGGCCAAACAGTCTGAGGAGTTGATGTTGTATCAGAGTATGCATACGGATATGGCTCAGCAAATCATGCGTCGTTTAAGTCACGCCAAGCCGGTGTTGCCGCAATAATGCAATTAACCGGCGAGACCTTGTCGCGCCATCTGGCGTCTGCGCTCAAACCCCTGTATGTGGTGTATGGCGATGCGCCGCTGCTGGTCAATGAGGCAGCCGACAGTATTCGTATTGCCGCGCGTAAGGCGGGTTTTACGGAGCGCGATACGTTGATTGCCGAGCAATTCTTTAAATGGGATGAGTTGCGCAACTGTGCGCAAAGCAGATCATTATTTGCCGAGCGTCGTGTGGTGGATTTGCGCATTCCGACGGGCAAGCCGGGCACCGAGGGCGGGCAGGCGTTGCAGGACTATGTCGCTCATCCGCTTGATGATGTGTTGACCCTGATCACTTTGCCCAAACTTGACTGGGCGGCGCAAAAAACGCAGTGGTTTACTGCCCTGACAAAATACGGCGTGATGATTTGTGCCGATGATATTTCGCGCAATCAGTTGCCGGGCTGGCTGGCGGAGCGGCTCATGCGGCAGGCGCAGTCGACCGATTCTTCGACACTGGACTTTCTGGCCGATCGTTGTGAGGGAAATCTGCTCGCGGCATTTCAGGAGATTCAGAAGCTGGGATTGTTGTTTCCGCCCGGCGTGCTTGGTTTCGAGCAAGTTAAGGAAGCGGTAATGGATGTCGCACGCTACGATGTTTTCAAACTGAGCGAGGCGATGCTCACGGGCGATGCGGCGCGTTTTACGCATATACTCGAAGGCTTGCGCGCGGAAGGTACTGCGACGGTGTTGATACTGTGGGCGATGAGTGAAGATATTCGTATCCTGGGAAAATTGCTGGTGGCGGTGCAACGTGGCGCAACTCTGCGCGATGCCTTGCGCGACTTGCGGGTGCGCAAAGATAAGCTGGGTCTGATCGAAAGTACCGCACGCCGTTTGAAAATTGCGCATATTGAGCGTGCAATCAATCAGGCCGCCAGGCTGGATAAAACCATTAAAGGCTTGCGTCAGGGGGATGTGTGGGATGAATTGCTGCAGCTCGGTTTACGCTTCGTCAAGCCATGAGCGATATTTTGTTAGTGATGACCAGTTTGCCTGATGCGGCCTCGGCTGCGGAATTGGCCCGGAAGTTGATTGAGGCAAAGGCTGCCGCCTGCGTGAATCAACTGGCAGCTTGCGTTTCGACTTACCGCTGGCAGGATAAAATTGAAACGGTCAGCGAAGTGCCCTTGTTGATCAAAACGACACAGGCCGCTTATCCGTTTCTCGAAGCGATGATACGCGCCGCTCACCCTTATGAACTTTCTGAGATTATTGCAATCCCTGTCACCGCGGGTTTGCCGGCTTATCTGGAATGGGTAAGCCGGGAAAGCCAATTTGATAATAAAGTTGCTGCCTCGCTGTGCGAGCCGCTCATTAACCGGGAATAAGTATGCGATTTATATTGTTGTTGCTGTGTTTTATTGCGTCATTGAGTCATGCGGATGGTTTTCTGGATACCGGCCTGGGGGGCAAGCAGGCCGCTTTCTTGCCGGCTGATCAGGCTTTTGCGCTGCAAGTGTCAGCAGGCGACGAGCATACTTTGCTAGCCAGCTTCAAAGTGACGCCGGGCTATTATCTCTATCGCAGCAAAGTGAGTTTTACCGTCAGCGGGAATGCGGCAAAAATTGCGTCTGTCAATTTGCCCAAGGGTGAGATAAAGCAGGACCCGAATTTTGGTGCAACAGAGGTTTATCATCATCCGTTTCAAGTTGAAATCGTGCTGGATCATGCCCCGGCCGGCAGTCTTACGCTGAATACCACTTATCAGGGGTGTAGCGAGCAGGGCCTGTGCTATCCTCCGCAGAATAAATCGCAGCAAGTCGATCTTAGCGGCGTCAGTTCGCAACCTGACAACAGGGCAGCAAGTTTGCAACAGGCAGGCGGCACAGCGCAGACTGAAAATTCACAAATTGCCAGCCTATTTAAACAGGGTAATTTCTGGCTGATCATTTCCTTTTTCTTCGGGGCGGGGTTGCTGCTGGCCTTAACGCCTTGTGTGTTCCCGATGATTCCGATTTTGTCCGGCATCATTGTGGGACGAGGCCATAAAATCACCAGGCTGCACGCCTTTATCCTGTCCCTGGCTTATGTAACAGGCATGGCCGTGACTTATGCTGCCGCCGGCATCGCGGCCGGGCTTTCCGGTGATTTAATTTCCAACGCATTGCAAACACCCTGGGTGCTGGGTAGTTTTGCGGGGGTATTTGTGGTGTTGTCGTTTGCCATGTTCGGCTTTTATGAGCTGCAATTACCCAGTGCCTGGCAGAGTAAGTTGAGCGATACCAGTAATCATCTGCACAGCGGTCACCTGTCGGGGGTGTTTGTCATGGGAGCCCTGTCGGCGGTTATCATGGGGCCGTGCGTTGCTGCACCATTGGCAGGTGCGCTGCTGTATATCGGGCAGACTCATGATGCGGTGCTCGGAGGCGTGGCTTTGTTTGTGCTTGCCCTGGGTATGGGTGCGCCGTTGTTGCTGATCGGTACCTCGGCAGGCGTGTTGTTGCCTAAAGCCGGTGCATGGATGGAAGGTGTTAAACGCTTTTTTGGTGTGTTGCTGCTGGCGCTGGCGATCTGGATTATTCATCCTTTACTGGCGACTGCTGTGCAAATGCTGCTCTGGAGCATCCTGCTGATCTTGTCTTCTATCTATCTGAGTGCGCTGGATGCCTTGCCGCATAATGCGCGTGGCGGCCATAAAATGCTAAAAGGCCTAGGCTTGCTGGCGCTGTTGTTGGGCATCGCTTATCTGATCGGCGCTTTGTCCGGTGCAAATGACATGCTGCGGCCGCTCGGCATGATAAGCAAAGCTGAAGCGACGCCTGAACAGGCCATGTTTACGCGCATCAACGGTCTTGCCGGGCTTGATGAAGCGATCAAAAAGGCTGATGGAAAATACCTCATGCTGGATTTTTATGCCGACTGGTGTGTGTCGTGCAAGGAAATGGAGCGCGCCGCTTTTGCCGATCCTGCCATACGGGCGAAACTCAAATCGACTGTTTTGCTGCAGGCGGATGTAACGGCCAACAGTCCGAACGACAAGGAACTTCTCAAGAAATTCGGGCTGTACGGGCCGCCGGGCATCCTGTTCTTTGATAAAAAAGGGCATGAACTGACTGAATTTCGTTTGGTCGGAATTCAGGATGCCGCACAATTTATGAATACCCTGCAGCATATCGGCCTGTGACATAATTTGTGCCTATATGTAAAAAATGTAGACAATTAACCCTAACTTACGGCAAACTGCGTACATGAATGCAACTCTCGTTTTACACGGACCCAATTTGAACCTGCTCGGTATACGTGAACCGGGTGTCTATGGAAGTACTACTTTAGATGAAATTAATGCGAAGTTAACGACATTAGCCGGTAACAAGGGCGTGCAGTTGCTGTGTTTTCAAAGTAATTCGGAAGCTGCGCTGATTGAGCGCATCCACGAGGCGCGGACAGACGGCACGCAGTTCATCGTGATTAACCCCGCCGCATTTACGCATACCAGTGTGGCCTTGCGTGATGCACTGGCTGCGGTTGCCATCCCTTTTATTGAAGTACATTTGTCCAACGTGCATGCACGCGAGGATTTTCGGCAGAAATCATTCTTTTCTGATCTTGCCGTCGGTGTGGTCAGCGGTTTGGGTGCAGCAGGATATGAATACGCAGTGCAATACGCGCTGCACTATAAAAATTAAGCAAGGAGGATTGATAATGGACTTACGTAAACTCAAGACGTTGATTGAACTGGTTGAAGCATCCGGAATTGCCGAACTGGAAATCAGTGAGGGCGAGGAGCGTGTGCGTATTACACGTACGGTTGCCGTTGGTCAGCAAATGTACGTACCCTCGCCGCAACAATTCATGACCGCACCGGTTGCATCGGCACCTCAGGCCGTCGTTATTCCGGATGAACCTGCTATTGAAGAAGGCCATGTTGTGAAATCTCCCATGGTAGGCACGTTCTACCGTTCCCCGTCTCCGGGTTCCAAACAGTTTGTGGACATAGGCCAAACTGTGAGTAGCGGCGATACCTTATGCATCATTGAAGCCATGAAGCTGCTCAATGAAATCGACACTGATTATGCCGGTGTTATCAAGGCTATCCTGGTGGAAAACGGTCAGCCTGTTGAGTTTGGCCAACCGCTGTTTGTTATCGGGTGAAATGTGCAAAATGAAGCGTGAAGGATAAAAAACAACTTCTTTGAGAGAGGCTGTCTCACCTGAACCACTTCACATTTCGCGAATATTAAGGTGAAAATATGTTTGAAAAGATATTGATTGCAAATAGAGGGGAAATTGCCCTGCGTATCCAGCGCGCCTGCCGCGAGATGGGTATCAAAACTGTCGTTGTGCATTCTGAAGCCGATGCCGACGCGAAGTATGTAAAACTGGCCGATGAGTCGGTCTGTATCGGACCCGCTCCTTCCAGTTTGAGCTATTTGAATATCCCCGCGATCATCAGTGCAGCGGAAGTGACTGATGCGCAGGCAATTCATCCCGGCTATGGTTTCCTGTCAGAAAATGCGGATTTTTCCGAGCGCGTTGAAAAATGCGGTTTTGTGTTTATCGGGCCGCGAGCGGAAACGATACGCCTGATGGGTGACAAGGTCAGCGCCAAGATTGCCATGACCAAGGCCGGCGTGCCTTGTGTGCCCGGCGTGGAAGGTGCCTTGCCGGACAATCCAGCTGAAATCATCAAGATTGCGCGCAGTATCGGCTATCCTGTCATTATCAAGGCGTCAGGCGGCGGTGGCGGACGCGGCATGCGCGTGGTGCATACCGAAGCGGCGCTGCTGGGCGCGGTTACCATGACCCGGGCGGAAGCACAGGCGGCGTTCAACAATCCTGTTGTGTACATGGAAAAGTATCTGGAAAATCCGCGTCACATTGAATTTCAGGTGCTGGCTGATCAGCATGGCAATGCGGTATATCTGGGTGAACGCGACTGCTCGATGCAACGCCGTAACCAGAAAATTATTGAGGAAGCGCCGGCGCCGTTGCTCAATGCGCGTATGCGTAACAAGATAGGCGAGCGCTGTGCCGAAGCCTGTCGCAAGATTGGCTATCGCGGCGCGGGAACGTTTGAATTTCTCTATGAAAACGGGGAGTTTTTCTTCATCGAAATGAATACCCGTGTGCAGGTAGAACATCCTGTTACCGAGATGATTACCGGCATTGATATTGTGCAGCAGCAGATTCTTATCGCCGCAGGGGAAAAGCTGGCATTTCGCCAGCGCGATATTCAGTTCAAAGGGCATGCGATTGAATGCCGCATCAATGCAGAGCACCCCTATAAATTCACGCCGTCTCCGGGGCGCATTACGTCCTGGCATGCACCCGGCGGACCCGGTATCCGGGTTGATTCACATGCCTATAATAACTATTATGTCCCGCCGCATTACGACTCCATGATAGGCAAGCTTATCGCTTATGGCGATACGCGTGAACAGGCGATGGCAAGAATGCGTACCGCCCTGTCGGAAATGGCTGTTGAGGGGATAGAGACCAATATCGCGCTGCATCGGGATTTGTTGCTGGATTCAGCATTCATCAGCGGTGGCGCAAGTATTCACTACCTGGAAGAGCGTCTGGCCGAGCGCAGTAAGGCTAAGTAATGGCCTGGTTAACACTGATTGTTGACACCGATGCGCAACATGCGGAAAGTTTGAGTGATGCTTTGCTCGAACATGGCGCGTTGTCTGTTGATTTGCTGGATGCCGATGCCGATACGCCGGATGAACAGGCCATTTTTGGTGAGCCGGGTGAGCCGCCACCGGGGGTCTGGCAGCACAATCGCGTCAGTGCTTTGTTTGATGCGCATGTTGATGTGGCAGCGATATTGAGTGCAGCAGCTAACGATGTCGGACTGACAACACGGCCTGTTTATCACATTGAAACGCTGGCCGACAACGACTGGGTGCGTCTGACTCAGTCACAGTTTGAACCGATACCGATCTCGACGCGATTGTGGATTGTGCCAACCTGGCATACGCCCGCTGATCCGTCCGCGATTAACATCGTGCTCGATCCCGGCCTGGCATTTGGTACCGGCAGTCATCCGACAACGCGTCTGTGTCTGCGCTGGCTGGATAGCCATTTGCAGGGCGGAGAAAGCGTATTGGATTACGGCTGCGGTTCCGGGATTCTGGCCATTGCCGCGCTGAAATTAGGCGCAGCAGAGGCTGTCGGTGTGGATGTGGATGCGCAGGCTGTCACTGCCAGTCGCGATAATGCACTCGCGAACAGCGTGGCAAATGTGCAATTCTATCTGCCGAACGATGCGCCCAAGGGTCATTATGATGTGGTCGTTGCCAATATTCTGACTAATCCATTGCGCTTATTGGCTCCGTTACTGGCCGAAGCTGTGCGCACCGGCGGACAAATTGTGTTGTCAGGCATACTCGAAACACAAGCGCAGGATTTGATGAAGATCTATCAACAATGGTTTGATCTTAATGAACCAGTCTTTGAAGAGGGCTGGGTCTGTCTGTCCGGCCGCAAGCGCTCAAGTTGATCCAGGATGAACGGCACGACACGCTGTCCTCGTTGTGAGATTCGCTTCAAAATTACTGAAGCGCAATTTACCTCGTATAACGGTATGGTGCGCTGCGGGCGTTGCATGCAAGCTTTTGATGCGCTTCCGACTTACCGGAAGTCTGATTCAGCTTTAGCGCTGTCGGGCACGAACGGGAAGGCGGTCAGTGCTGTATCAATTGTCAGCAATGAGAGCCGTCCGGCGGTTCCTGAAGTCAATACCCTTGATCATGCCGTCGTACAGAACACCGCTTTCGCACCAGTTTACCCTCAGGAGGCGGAGTTTCATGTTGTTGACTTAAGCGAACCCTTGCCGGTTGCAAATGCGCTGAACGGTCAGCCAGCTGAGCACCATTTACCGCAGAGCGATGCAATTCCTGCCGGGAAAACCCCTTTTCGTGCCATATCGACCAAACAGACTGCGGATGATAAGCACGCAAAACACCGGATTTGGCCTTGGTTCCTGGGCATCGTGGTATTTATTTTGCTGCTGTTGGCTCAAACGGCTTACTTTTTCCGGATTGGCATCGCTACTCAGGTGCCTGTCATTAAGCCCGTGCTGGTGCGCTTTTGTCGTGTGCTCAATTGCAAAGTGCCCCTGCCGCAAGATGCAGAATTGATCGGTATTGAGTCCTCCGGACTTGAGGCGGACCCGCTACAAAAAAATCAGTTTACTTTTACCGCCTTATTTCGCAACCGGGCAGCTTACACCCAGTCCTTCCCCGAACTCGCGATCACGTTTAACGACAATCAGGATATGCCGGTGGCACGGCGTTTTTTAGTACCCCGTGACTATTTGCCCGCAGGTGAAAATGTACGGCGCGGTTTTTTAGCTGATCATGAGTTCAGTGTAAAACTGCACTTCAACACCGGTGATCTGAAACCTGCCGGGTATCGTCTGGCACTGTTTTACAGCCGGCAATGATGCGACACAAAAGCCGTCGTTACACAGCGATGGTTGGCTGAACTTTTGTCTCGCCCCACCTGGGCAGCAAGGTGTTTGCCACCGCTAAATGATCCAGGATGCGCGCCACCACGAAGTCCACCATGTCCTGCACGCTGCCAGGCTGATAATAAAAGCCCGGATTAGGCGGCATAATGACTGCGCCTGCCTGAGCTAATTTGAGCATATTTTCCAGATGAATCACTGAAAACGGCATCTCGCGCGGCGCTAAAATCAAAGTTCGTCGCTCTTTGAGCATCACATCTGCTGCACGCGCAATCAGATCATCGCTGATGCCGGCAGCAACTTTGGCCAGCGTGCCCATGGTGCAGGGACAGATCACCATCGCATCACCGGGATTAGAACCCGAAGCCATCGGCGCATACCAGTCATCCCTGCCAAACACATGCAGTTCACCGCTGAACGCGCCTAATCGTTCAGCGAACATGCGTTCTGCATCCTGAGGGCGGGTGGGTAACACCATGTTGATCTCCTGCTTTGCGACAATTTGTGCCGCCTGTGAATACACCAGATGCACGCGCTGACCGCCTTGCAGCAGACATTCGAGCAGACGCATACCATAAGGCATGCCGGATGCGCCGGTAAAGGCAAGCGTAATGGTTTTCAAAAGGATTCCTTTGCTTTAATTATCTTTCAGGAAGCGCGCGGCAATAATGCCGTTCAAGATGCCGAACACCAGCGCGGCGGCGGCAAAAACAGGCAGCAGGTAGGCGAGACCTGCATTTGGAATCAGCCAGAAATAGACCACCGTCATCTGTCCTGAAATATGTGCGAAAGCGGCCAGAATACTATGACTGACCGGGCCGAACCAGCGTTGAGGCAAGTGCCGTGCAAAACTCAGCATAAGCAGGCTGATCAAGGCGCCCGATAGACTGAGGAAAAATCCCGGAGTGAGGAAATTGCCAAACAGTAAACTTCCTGCAAATACGCGCAACAAGGATACCCAGACTGCGGTACGCCAGCCATACCGCACCAGCACAATCAAGGTAACAATATTCGCAAGTCCCGGTTTTACGCCAGGCAAGGGGGAAGGAATTGCCCCTTCCAGCAGGGTCAGGCCAAGCGCTACCGCTGCCATGCGGGCGACATGATGGTCTTCGTCCGTTGTTTGTAACAGGATGAAGGGTTTAGGATTCGGGATTCGGGATTCAGGATTCAATATTCTGGATTCAGAATTTTGTTCTCCTGTATCCTGCGTACACGCTTCTGACTCCTGACTCCTGACTCCTGATTCCTGCATTTTAGTAATTGAGGCTGTCATAGCGTTTGTGGCTGCCAACCAGTTCGACGCTCACTTGATTGGGCAGGCAAATTGCAATTTCTCCGGCTTGTTGCAGCCATCCCTGCCTGACGCAGTACTGGCGCGGACTGGGATCTGAGGCAATGCGCGCACGCCGGTGCTCAATGGCAATAATGCTGATACCCAAAGGGCCGGGTACGGCAATAGTTTGATCATGCGAGAGCGGCACTTCACGAAATACTTTTCCCCCGCTGCGTATCACGGCCTTATCTGCCAGCTCACCTGTCCATAAGGTCAGGGTAAGGTAAATCACCAGTCCCGTGCTGAGGGTGATGATAAGCCAGTCGCCGACTTTAATATAAGGCAAAAACACGTTAGGATAATTCGCGGTGACGCAATAACACCTGCTGCTGCGAAGAAAAATGCCGGCTGAGTTTTTCGCTAAGATATACCGAACGGTGCTGCCCGCCGGTACAGCCTATTGCCACGGTCAGATAGCTGCGATTGTCCGCGATGAAGTGCGGCAGCCAGCGCGCCACAAAACCGCTGATGTCGTTAAACATGTCCTGTGTTGCCGTTATATTCTCCAGAAATTCAATTACCGGCACATCCTGACCTGTCAGGGTACGCAGCTGCGGGACGTAGTATGGATTGGGCAGGCAGCGCACATCAAAAACAAAGTCTGCATCCAGCGGTATGCCATGTTTGAAACCAAATGATTGGAACAGCAGTGTCAGGCGCGCGCGGTCAAGTACAATGAATTGCTTGATCCAGCTACTGAGCGCATTGGTCTTAAGTTCGCTGGTATCAATGTGATGGCCGATATTGCTGATCTCAAACAGCTGCTCCCGTTCGTATTGAACACACTCGGGCAAGGTACGCACGCCGTTGCTCAAAGGGTGCATGCGGCGCGTCTCTGAAAACCGCTTCACCAGCGTATCGGTCTTGGCATCCAGAAACAGCAGATGCACGGCCAGTTCTTTTTGCCTCAGTTGCAGCAATATTTCCGGCAGACATTGCACGCTGTTGGCACTGCGCACGTCAATGCTGACCGCGATTTTGTCATATCCTGCTGCCAGCAAATGATCCATCAGGCCTATCAGCATTTCGGCAGGGAGATTGTCTACACAATAAAATCCGCTGTCTTCCAGGACTTTGAGCGCAACGCTCTTACCAGCGCCTGATAATCCGCTCAAGAGAAAGATTTGCATATCAGTTTTTAAACTCGCTCAAGCGTTGCTTCCCTCGCTTGAAAGAAGCGGGGTATAGAACATTCATCCGTGAGAAACAGCTTGTCCATGCCCGTTAATCTCCTTGCAGCATCTGCTCGTGACGGCTGATAAATTCCTGCGTGGTATTGATTCCGCGCTGTTGCAATACAAAATTGCGTGCCGCGGCCTCCACCAGTACCGCGAGGTTGCGCCCTGCCACTACCGGAATATTTACCGTATTGATTTTTATACCGAGTATTTCCTGGTGGGTAGCCACCAGCGGCAGACGCTCCATTTGCGAGAGTTCACTCTCTTGCGGTCGATGCAGATGCACAATGAGCTTCAGACTCTTTTTGCGCCGCACGGCCGTTTCACCAAACATGGTGCGTATGTTCAACATGCCTAATCCGCGCACCTCAAGAAAATCGCGCAGCAGTTCCGGGCAGCGACCTTCCAGCGTATCAGGGGTAATGCGGTGCAATTCGACTATATCATCGGCTACCAGTCCGCTGCCTCGCGAGATCAGCTCCAGTCCGAGTTCACTTTTACCCACGGCACTCTCGCCTGTGACCATCACACCGACGCCCATTACATCCAGAAATACACCATGGCGCGTCGTGGATTCAGCAAGTTCCTTAACCAGATAGTGACGGATCAGCCACATCAGATGGACACTTGGCTTCGGCGAAGTAAATAAGGGGATGCTGGATTTATTGGCGAAATTGATTAATTCAGGCAGAATCTGCGCGGAACCTGCCACAATTAAACAGGCAGTGCCATTTTGTTCAATTTGTTCAAATATCTTATCGCGCTCTGACTGTGGCAGATTGCGTAAATAGTTGAGTTCAATTTCGCTCAGCACCTGCACCCAGCTTGGATGAATCCGGCTAAAATGACTGACCAACTCCCGGTTTGAGGCTTCAACCGCCTCACTGTCTATGATGCGGTCAATGCCGTCATTTCCCGCTACACGGGTAAGTTCCAGGCGTACTTGTTTGTCTTCAAACAATTGCCGTATATTTACCTGGCTCATGCAGCGCTGCTCCAGTCACAAAATAGCCGGTAGATGCCGGCAGTGTCTTCGCATCCCAGAAGTTTTGCGCGAAGTATTTCATCACTGAACATTTCAGCCAGTTGTCCCAGTAATTGCAAATGTAAATCGGTTGCCTGTTCGGGAACCAATAACACAAAAATCAGTGTGACAGGTTGCCCGTCCGGCGAATCGAATGGAATGGCGTGTGTTGTCCTGACGAAGGCCGCAGTCGCCTCGCGCAGTTTCGGGATACGTCCATGTGGAATTGCAACGCCTTGTCCCAAGCCTGTTGAACCCAGTTTTTCCCGTGCAAACAGACTATCAAAAACCTGGCTGCGCGCGATCTGCATCTGGTTTTCAAACAACAGGCCCACACGTTCAAATACCCGCTTCTTGCTGGTTGATTCAACATCCAGCAGAATATTGTCAGGGGAGAGAATTTTGCTGATTAAGTTCATCTTTATTATGCCCAAGGCGGCATTGCTGCCGCCCATAAAGTTTTATTATTCTGCAGCAGCCTGACTGCCAGTTTCATCATGGCGTTTGTCAGCCAGTTTTTCCTTGTGTTTCTTCACTTGCCTGTCCATGGTATCCACCAGAGCATCAATGGCAGCATACAGGTTTTCGTCTTCACATTCTGCAAACAAATCTTTGCCGCTGAGGTGTACGGTTGCTTCAGCCTTCTGCTTCAGTTTTTCCACTGAGAGAATAATGTTGACATCCATGACGTGCTCAAAATGACGTTTAATCTTATTGAACTTTTCAGTTGCATATTCGCGAATAGCTGGTGTGATTTCCAGGTGGTGTCCGGTTATGTGGAGATTCATTTTGTGCTCCTTATATTAGAGTGATTTACGGAGATTCACCGGGAGGATATGCAATGCTTCCCGATACTTTGCTATGGTGCGTCGGGCAACTACAATGCCCTGCTGCGCCAAGATTTCTGACATTCGGCCATCTGTAAGCGGTTTGCAAGTGTCTTCACCGCTGATCAACTGTTTAATCAGTTCGCGTATTGCGGCAGAAGAACAAACGCCTCCACTTTCAGTCAGCAGGCCGCTGCCAAAGAAATATTTAAATTCGTAAATTCCGCGTGGCGTACGCATAAATTTTTGCGTAGTGCCGCGAGAAACGGTTGATTCATGCATTTCAAGCTCCTCGGCGATTTCGCGCAAGACCAGGGGGCGCATGGCGATTTCACCATGTTCGAGGAAGGCACCCTGCCGGTCGATGATGGCCTGAGCTACCCTGAGAATGGTATCAAATCGCTGCCGCAGACTTTTAATCAGCCAGCTGGCTTCCTGTAATTGTGCAATTAAAGGGGCACCGGCTTTATCATCGCGCTGCTGTAAAATATTTGCATACATCTGGTTGACGCGCAGTTTTGGCATTGCATCAGCGTTAAGTTTTGCGCGCCACTTTCCCTTGTGATTCTCTACAATCACATCGGGCACAACATAATCTGCAACGCTCCGGTCAAATTCGCAGCCGGGTTTGGGGTTCAAACTTAAAATCAGTGCCTGCGCCACGCGCAGATTGTCTTCGGAACAGCGTAGTAATTTTTTAATTTTAGCAAAGTCATGCGCCGCCACCAGCTCGATATGGTTCTTCACCAGACAAATCGCCAATTCGCGTTGCGGAGTCGCTTCAGGCATCGCTTTGAGTTGCAGCACCAGACATTCGCTCAAGGTTCGTGCACCCAGTCCGGGTAAGTCCAGGTATTGCAATTGAACCAGTGCTGTTTCAAGGTCATCCAGGGAAACATCCAGCTCAGCTGGCAAAAATTCAACCAACTCAGCCAGGTCTTGCGTCATATAGCCATTTTCATCCAGCGCATCAATCAGCATGCCAATTACCAGTCTGTCCCTGTTGTCAAGTTGACTGATGGATAGCTGGCTGTGCAAATACTCACGCATGCTAGCCTGAAGCGCAGCCTGTTCAGGATAAGCCTCGTTTTCATCATCTGAGCCGCGTGTCTCTGTATTCCATTCAAAGCTTTCTGCGACGCTATGCTCACTTTGCTCATTCACCTGGCGGTCATCGTCCTGCCGCTCTTCACGGGAACTCTCGGCCGGCGTTAAGGTGCTCTGCGCATCGCCTGAAAAACTATTGAAAGGAACTTCGTCATTCAATTCCAGCATGGGGTTCTCGTCAAGCAGGCGTGCCACTTCCTGCTGCATATCCTGAGTGGAGAGCTGGAGCAAGCGTATGGACTGTTGCAACTGAGGCGTGAGCGTCAGTTGCTGAGACATGCGAAGTTGTAATGAGGCTTTCATAAATCCATTTGTGCGAGTTATTGCCCGCAGGGCAAGGTCCCTGTCAGTGCTATTTTAGGCGAATACGGTGTATTTTCTCATTTTTCGCTTTCGGATATGCGACTGCGGCGAAATTTTATATTGGCGTCTTCACCGGGACTATTCGTGTTTCTGTCATTCGCCGCGTGTCTCCCTGCGTTTTTTTCTAAGAGATTCAAGCTGGTAATCCTCAAGGTGGAGGCCCGCAAAACTCTGGATTCCCGGAGTTTCCGTCATCTGGTAAATCGGGTGGTACTTCCGGATTCACTTCAAAGTTTAAAGTTTTCGCCCAGATAGACTTTTCGCACGCCTTCATTGTAGATGATTTCGTCCGGTTTGCCTTCTGCCATCACAGATCCTGCATTAATGATGTAGGCGCGATCGCATATGCCAAGCGTCTCGCGCACATTATGATCAGTAATCAGCACGCCGATGTTGCGTTCCTTAAGGAAACAGATGATTTTCTGAATATCCAGCACGGCAATCGGATCAACGCCGGCAAATGGCTCATCCAGTAAAATAAAACGCGGATTGGTTGCCAGTGCCCGGGCGATTTCCACCCGGCGACGCTCCCCGCCTGACAAGCTAATCGCAATATTGTTTCTTATCGACTGAATGTGCAAATCATTGAGCAACTCCTCCAGTCGCTGTTCAATATCCTTATCCGGCAATTCCTGCAACTCCAGCACCGCCTGAATATTTTGCGCTACTGTCATGCGCCTGAAGATGGAAGATTCCTGTGGCAGATAGCCCAGCCCCAAACGAGCCCGGCGATGTATCGGCATCCGGGTAATATCTTGATTGTCAATCGTAATTTTTCCATAATCGGCAGCAATCAGACCTACAATCATATAAAACGAAGTGGTTTTCCCGGCACCGTTGGGCCCCAGTAAACCCACTACTTCACCGCTTTTAACTGACAGGGTTGCATCATGCACAACCGTACGCAGGCCATAGCGTTTTTTCAGGCCAATCGCGCGTAATTCGCTCATTTTTGCACAGGTGCAGCGACATCACTGGTTTTAGGCTTCGGGTATAGTATTGCATGCACGCGCGCCGGCGCTGCACTACCTTCATTATTTGCCTGAAAAATATCGGTGCTTGAGTTATACGTCACATGTTCACCGCGCACTTCATCCTGAGCGCGTTTAACCTTCGCCTGAACGTAAAAATCGACCGTACTGGCCTTGGTGTCATATTCAATACGTTCACCGTAGCCTTCTACGTATTCATCCAGACCTTCCCGCTTTTGTCGGAAGCTGGCCGTATGACCATAGGCGGTACCATGTTTAAAACCGCTCTTATCCTGCATCACAACGAGTTTTTCGGATCGGATTATCATCGTACCCTGAGTCAAGACAACTTTGCCGGTAAACGTGCTGATTTTTTTCGCATCATCGACTTGCGCCTGATCCGCTTCGATATCCACGGGCTTATCGTGATCTGCTTTTTCTGCATGGCATAACGGTGAAAACAACAACAGGAGAATCAATAGCTTATTTTGCATGATGTACACTTCTGACTTGTGAGAGCAGCTTCAGTATGCGCGTTTTATTGTCCATTTCCAGACCAACCGCGTGGATTGTATTATAGGCATTGAGCATCGTGACGGGTTTATCCGTATTGGCCCTGTCCTGATCAGGTAAGACACGTAAATATTCTGTTTGCAAAGTCATTGCCGACTGATCGCCTGCGGCTTTACGCAACAGATTGACATGATCCTGGAAAATCACTTCATTGCCGCCACTGGAAATATTCCCACGCAGGCTATTGATGTAAACAGCCGGATGCTCCCGGCTTAATATCGTCAATTGCGGCATTTCAAGTTCTGTGGTGTCATGATCCGGGTAGTGTCTTAACTCTTTGGCATTTAACAGGATATGCGGCGTGCCCTGCAAATCCATTGTAATGGCATGAAAATTGTTCATAATACCATCCGGGTCGTGTCGCTGATGATTGATTGCCTGGGTGATTGCCTGTTGCGCTTGTTGATCCAGCCAGTAAACGAAAGCAAGCAGGACTAACAAGGGCAATAAGGGCAGCCAAAAACGAGACCGGGTAACCGTTGTCATTTCAAATAAGGTGCCAATTGTGCGTCGAGCGTGCCTTGCGCTGACATAATCAGTTCACAAGCTTCGCGTACCGCACCATGTCCGCCACCGCGGCGGGTTACATAGTGTGAATGTTCACGCACCAGTTGCGGGGCCTCCGGTACCGAGATTGCAAGTCCTACATGGCGCATTACGCACAAATCAACAACATCATCTCCCATGTAGGCGGCGGAATCCTGTGACAGATTCATTTTCTTAAGCAGATCAGTCATTGCGTCGAGTTTGTTTTCCACTCCCTGATAAACATGCGTAATACCCAGATTTTTCGCGCGCATCGCGACACAATGAGAAGTGCGACCGGTAATAATCGCAACCTCAACGCCACTGGCGGACAACATCTTGATGCCATGTCCGTCCAGTGAGTTAAATCGTTTAAATTCCTCACCAGAATCGGACAGAAACAACCCGCCATCCGTCATCACGCCGTCTACATCAAAAGCAATCAGGCGTATCAATTTTGCGCGGTTCAAAAACATTAAGAACTCCGGATAATAGTAAGTGGTAAGTGGTAAGTGGTAAGTGGTAAGTGGTGAGTGGTGAGTGGTGTACCCGCAAGGGGCAGGCCGTGCGGTACCCGCAGCGAAAGCTGCGACCGCTACGCTCAGTAGTGAGTGGTGAGTGGCTCCCACTTCCCCCTTGCCTGTACCTTGTCTCTTGAACCTGTACTTAACCATGTCTCTCGCCCCCTGAATCCTGAACCTTGTCCCTGCTTTTACCCTCACCACTAACCACTAACCATTGTCCATGGTCCATTATTTTCCCAGGCACCTGACAATTCCGTCCACGAACTGCGACACCATATTATCCAGCGTATATACATCCGCATCGGCGAGAGCCGCAGAACGATACTGTTGCAACCTTAGCGCTCCATAAACAGTAGGCTTGTTGACGGCTGTTTATGGAGGGCTTACTTATGAACAGGCAAAAAACTCGCATTCGGCGCGTTGCTCACGTCCTACCCGCAACAGGGACCACAAAGAAATAATTACGAGGATTTTAACCTTGGTGGTTCCGGCTTGTCCTGTATTGGAAAATATTTTTTTCGGCCATAAAGTACAAAATCAAGCTTCGGTACAAACTTAATCTTATAGCTGATAGTAATGCAAAATACAATCCATATGAGACTCGTAAAAAATACAGCAGTAAATTGAATAACAGGATTGGAATAAGCGATCTTCAGAGGTAAATATGATATCAAAGTCAGGTGTGTAACATAAATAACGAGTGATGCACAACCCATTTTTTTTAGGGTAGTATGTATCTTTAGCCAACTTGTTTCTTGTTTAAATATGTAGTAAAAAACAATTGTTGCAAAAAAAGAAGCCGCCAATTTTATCAATTTTTGTGATGAAGAAAATTGTAGTGAAAAGTCATATGAAGTACTTAATATTATAAATGCGAAACAAGATATAAGAAAAATTACCTTATTCTTATACAATATATTTAAAGCATCATACTTAAAAACAAATAGTCCCAACATAAAAAAAAGATAATTTAGTGCGAATGAAATGTTACTAGGATATATTTTTGAAGATCCAATAATTATTAATAATCCAACCAGAGTAATGCAGAAATGTAGTAACATAACTCTTGCATTTTTTGATTTTAACAGCACAAATTCAATAGAGTAATTCATTATAAATAAAAAAAATAATGTATGTAAAAACCACAAGCTTGGATTTAAAAGCTGCATCAATACAGTATTCAATAAGTCCCTCAAAGCAATTGTAAAACCATCATTTAAGATTGTGGCAACAACTGCCCATGAAATTAATGGAATAAGTAACTGAGTTGATTTTTTTTTGATTGAATTTCTGAATTCAGACACTGAACTTACTGCTTTTGAATTGGCAGCAACGTATCCACTTAAAAAAAAGAAAAGTGGCATATGGAAAGAATAAATTATACTAAAGATAATATTGTGACGAAAATTAAGGGTGTTAAACTGTATTACATGGCCAATAACAACTAGCAATATTGCAAAACCTTTTAATTCATCGACATAATCTAATCTTGGTTTGGTAGACATTGATTTTCTCACCCTCTATTATCAATAAAATAAATTTTTTCAAATTTGATTGAATACGTTTTTTTAGATTCAGCTAGTTATTAATATTATTGGTTACGCTCTTACTGCTTAGCTTCTCTATCCCATAAACATTTGACAATTCCGTCCACGAACTGCGAAACCATATTATCCAGCGTATATACATCTGCATCGGCCAGTGCGGCAGAACGATACTGTTGCAACCTTAGCGGATCGGCTATCAGATCCAAAATCGCCTGAGCATATTCTTCAACGCTATCGCCGGTCATGATGCCGTTCACGCCATGATGCAAATAACATACTTCCGGACTGTGCCTCGCACCCGAAGTTGTTGCCATGACCAGTCCAGCGCAAAAAGCATCCACCACATGAAGACCCACCAGGCCCGGATTCAACATAAATTCAGCCATGCGGAAATATAACGCCTTCTTCGCTCCTTTAGTCACGCCCGTCAGATGCAGCCAGGGACGGGATGCCGCCGCCTCACGCATATACGGCATGGATGGGCCATCGCCTAATACTATGCAATGAAAGTCCGGCGAATTAAGTCGAATAATATCTATCGCCGCAACCAGAAAATCGAGCTTTTTATCGGGATATAAGGAACCGCAAAAAATTCCGACTGGCGCACCAGGCTGAATGCCAAATTCTTTCCTTGCCGCTGATAATTCCGTATCCGACACCGCAGCCAATTCACCTCTGAATGCATCGGTATCTATCGCATTGTTCAGATTGGTAATCTGAGCCGTGGGATAACCCGACTTTTTCAGAATATCCACTGTCATCTGCGTATAAGCGAACCACCAGTCCACGCGAGTCAGCAACAACTGCTTAAAACGTTCGCGCAGCCCTGCAGGCACATCACTCTGGAAATTAGCACCGTGGCCCCAATAAGCGATTTTGACTTGACCAAAAAACCTGCGTAAAAGCCAGGCATAATTTGCCAGCAACTTGTTTTCCTGTGTTACGACAACCAAATCCGGCATGCTTATCGTTTTAGGTAGAGGCACCCAAACACCGCTAAATTTCCCAAACCGATAATTTTTAACATCTACCACATGTGCCCATGACAAATGACCACTATCATTTTTACTAAGGGTGGCTGCATCCGGCAAACCATGAACCAAATCAAAGACAATTCCTTTTGAATTCAGTTGATCCTTAACTTGCTCAAAGAAAGTCTCCCTGTAATGCGTCAGTCGTTGCTGAAAACAAATAACATGTTTAACGCTCATTTCTCATTGCTCCATTTATTATGGGAACGAAGTTCATCCAAACGACAAGTTACTGGATTCAACTCTGATACAAAATTCAGGAAATCGTCTAATTGCGACCATAAATTATTATCTTCAATTTCCCAACTATGCCCCCAAATATGGATAACCCTTTCTGTTTCGGACTGAGCTTCGACCAAGTTTTTCATGGCAGATAACCAGTTCATTCCAACTGCAACGGATTTGAATGCGGGGAAACGTTCAGAATAATGCCCATGTTTAATAAAGTTTCGCCACAAGACTTGACGAGAGTGGGGATAAAACTGAATGGTCGTAGGTATATTGAATGAGTCTATTCCAGAATTCAACCAGAAGTTACTGATACCTCGTGCGTAGACGAACTGGGCGTTAATCACAGATTCACGAACATCAGCATTAAATTTTCCACCCGGATAACAAAAGCCACCCACGTTATGACCTAAAATATCTTCAAGCTGATGTTTACCTGCAAGAATCTGAAAGTCACACTGTTCAGCAGTCAGTTTCGTAAGATAAGCATGATCAAGTGTATGACTCCCAATCTCAAATCTCCTGTCAAGCTCACGCATTGCCAATGCATCCATGACTTGACGTCCCTCCTGATTTTTGATCGGGATATAAAAAGTTCCTGCCAAACCGTAATGGTCAAGCATTGCTGCGAGTCGTTCATCGCATGGATGTCCATCATCCCATGAAGTAGTGAAGATCATGCTTATTCTTAATCAATAGATTCCATTAGTTGATTATTTTCTGCATAGAAGCTAAATTATCTTGTATTGCATCTTCATAAATATTGATCAACGCTGCATAGTTTTTATCTGCTGTAAACTCTGCTTCATACTTCGAGCGAGCATTTATTCCCATAACAGCCATTTTCTCTGGATGAGACAAAGCCCATGCTAATTTCTCAGCCATATCTTGTGCATTACCTGGCTCAAAAAGCAATCCTGTTTCACCCTCAAGCACCAATTCAGTCAATGAACCTGTCCGACTAGCTATCACTGGCAATTTAGCTGCGTAGGCCTCAACAATAGTACGCGGAAAATTTTCATAACAAATACTAGGGAGAACAAGTGCAATCGCGGAGTTCATCTCCGCCCTAACACGATCAGTCGATATGGGACCTAACATTACTACACCTGTAACTTCATCAAGCAAGCACGTCTGAGGGCCATCACCAGCAACACGCAATATCATATCTGGCAACAATTTTGCTGCATTGGATAATGATTCAATTCCCTTTTCTACAGATAAACGTCCAACGAACAAAATTCCATTACGTGGCATATCTAAAGGAGCAAGAGTATCTACAAAGTTAGGCTTTACGGCAATTAACTCAGGAGGCAAGCCACCGTCAATGAATTTGTTGCGGCAAAAGTCATTTAACGCAATGTAACGAGATATTTTATTGCGATATGTTCCTAAAATCCGGTGAAAAGTCAACATCCCTGCCAGTACTGCCGATGCTGTAACAGATCCCCGATAACACTTGTGTACTATACCGCTCCAGGGTAAATGCCCTACACAATCCTCACAGATTTTACCCTCACGCAAATACAATGCGCCCAAACACATTAAGCGAAAATTATGCAGCGTCTGCACCACCGGAACTCCTGCGCGCCCTGCAGCCCAATAAATAGAAGGAGAAATTAACGGCAACGTATTGTGAACATGAATAACATCAGGGTGAAACGAATTGATAAGTTCAGTCAAATCATTTGCCGCTTTTGAAGACCACAAGGTTTGTACTGCAACCGACGCTAAAGACATTGATTTAACATCATCATTATTACGAAAGTACGTTTCTACCTCATGACCATGAGAACGCAATAGGTCTATTTCAGATTCCACAACAGAATCTTCCCCGCCACGATATTGGTAAGCACTATGAGCAACAAGAATTCGAAGATTCAAAATAAGTACCTGTATAAGAATTGACTATAAATCACACAACAATGAAACTATCACTATATAAATACAATTACCTATGGTCAAAAATTTTGGTGCCCACAAACGAGTACCTTTGCCAACGTGCAGGTCACGTCCGTAAGCGAGAAACGATGACTTACCGAAGACAGCAAACCGGGTTTGAATACGACGAAGAAAAGCACGAATATTCACCAGTAACATCCACCTTCGACAACATTCGCACGCGTAGGCACATCTTCAGGTGCAGGCCTCACCCAATGTTCGTTATATAATATCCCGATTTTTGGATGATTATCCCAACGCTTGCCTTTTATTCCAAAAAGCAACTGTGTCGCACCGCCCATATGAATAGCCTTTTTTCCCATACGCTTCACATGCGCCGCCAGAGGAAAACCATAGGCACCGCATCCTATGATCGCAACATCATAATCCTTAGAATCAATTTCAGTTTTCATAGAATCCAGCGCTGCAAACCAGTCAGAAAATTCACTTTTTTGTCCTGCAACTGTTTGCACCGCTTTAATGGTCTCAAAAGTCTTAAATTCAGGAAGTACTCGCTGATCCTTAAAAATCAAGGTTCGCTTATCGTTATATTGACGTTCAATGGTTAAGTTGAATGGATGAACCACTAAAACCTTCTTTCCTGCTAGCGCCTCAGACCAGGGATTTACAGACAAATATGGCTCTAGAGAATCAAGAGAAACACGCTTCGCATCTGGAAAATTTTTTAATAACAACCGTTCCTCGATACGCCATGAGCCAAGAACATCCAACTGTTTCATATCTTCTATCATTAAAGCCGAAAATTTTTTGATAGTTTGATTATTTGATGGAAAAAATCCTGATAATTCGTGCATATTAGTAAATATACGTTTCTTAAGATAATATTGAACAAATGCAGGCATTAGAGGAAATAAAATAGCCTTTATTTCCGTGGAACCAAATCTACCTACCATACATGGCTGATTTCCTTTGAGTCTGGAGAAAATAATTGATGAACACACTTCTCCACTAGGGGGTGCTAAATAGAACCAATTTTTAAGTATTTCATTTAAATTTATTGACATAATATCTACTAAAACTTTAAATATTTATTTTTAATCTGTTCGAACAGACCCTTAATCGTACCAACTAAACCGACAAATTTGATAGAAAACCATATTGGTGTGATAATTGAATATGTCAGCGCTACAAGCTCCTCGTGAGTCATCATTAAAACAATAGGCAAATTACATTTTAGAAAGGGAATGCCATGATGCGATGTAGAAAATTCAATTACGTTTATACTTTTACTCCGAATATGCTCTCGTTGTGCGGAATCAATACTGCTCGCATTAGAATAAAAATAAAAAATATTTTCTCCATTCACAATAAAGGATTTTGTATCGAAATAATTTAAAAATTGATTCGCTCTCATAAATCGGAATAATATTGGATTAACTGATTCATTCGAGCTTCTTAAAAGCGATAGCACCTCAAATTGACCGTTAAAACTCAGCACCAAATGCGCCTTTAACAACGATCCAAATAATACTGACGCAAATCCACCAGCTGAACTACCCAACGTGATAATTTTATAGTCGACAGTTTCAATCTTCAAGAGCTCAAGCAATTTCTCCGGTGTATCAATGGTTGAATTCACACCGGTGAGATACCATTGTTTTTGAATATCTCTTATAAAAATATGTTTATGAGCATAAGGGACTCTAGTACCAAACCATTCATACTTATTCTGCTCAACGATTGATCTGACAAACACTTCCTCATTATTAGGAAAATAGATATCATTACTGCAAAAATAAATTGCACAAAATTCATTTTTTTGCGATTCGTCATATTCAATTAAATAGTTATCATTATTTTGATAAGTACTCAGGACAATATCACTGTCAGTTTGAAAAACGAAAGCATCATTCTGCTCTGTTATCACTTATTTCTCCCAGAGTTGCGGCATTAACATTCTGACATTAACAGAAATAAGATGCCTCAACGCAACAATCAAACCAAAATGGCGAAATTCGTACCGAAAGAAGTAATAGGGGTGGCAGTGACCCAAGGGTGAATACAAATGAAGATACCTTTGCTTAAGCGGCACAGTAGTCAAACACCACTTTGGTAAAGTGTCGTGTGTCTCGCAAAAGGCGAGATATTCAGAGGTCAAAAAAGACTTGAATCCGGCTTTTTGAACCCTGAAACCATAATCAAAATCACCGATAGCATGATGAAATAGAGGATCAAGCGGACCAACCTTTTGCCAAACAGCACGTGGAACCAATACACAGTTACCGCAAAAATAAGTAAGCGGAACAAGTTTACTAGATGGCTCTACACGAATATCAGTTCTGTAATCACCCTTAGATTGATAACCTGAATAGGTAAGTTGGCCTGTATTTTTTGAGCAAATAGGTGCAACAATGACCGCCTTATTTTCAGTAGACTCTGCCGCCAATAACATCGTTGAGATGGCATGAGAAAAAATATCGGTATCATCATTCAGCCATAAATAATAATCATAGTCATTTGCCTGTGATGCAGACTGCCATGCCAGATGCATGCCTCTATTCCAAAAAAGTTGACCATTACCTGAAATAATATTTACTGATGGATAATGTGCTTTGACGGCCTCACTTGTTCCGTCTGTACTGCCGTCATCAACCAGAAAAATATCAAGTGAATGATTTTCCGGTAAACCGTTTTGGAAAAGTGCTTCCAGACACGATAGGGTTTTTTCTTTTCTGTTATGACAGGTAATTAAGGTTGCAATTTTATTCATCGTAATTCCATTCTCTTGTCAAACACGCCTTCTACCCAATTTATAACCATTTGATCATTCATTGCTCTGAAAGATTTTGAAAAGCACATACCCAGCATAAGCCAAAGAAAAGCATAAGTTATAGTGAAATAGTTAACATCTTCAACCCAAGCATAAAGCCAACGAAATGCCATAAAAATTCCTATTATTTTAGAGAAAATATTGTTAGATAAATTTATAGCCAAATAAGATGCTTGATAAAAAACCAGACCATATAAAATTACTCCTACTATTCCTGTCCAAGTAAAAACATTAAGAATAGCAACTTCATTTCCGCCCCTTTCCCCTCTGCCAGAAGGATCATCAGCACCAAATAAAACACTGTCATTACCTCTAGCCGGAGAGCGTCCTATCAACCAGTAATTATGTGTTATAGCGGACTCTAAAACTTCAACATATAAAGAACTACGCGTATCAGTCAATAGACTGGATTTCTTTACTTCATCATTCCCATTTTCGTTACCCAGTTTAACATCGCTATCGGTGTAATCAGACAAATTAAATATATTAAAATTATCAGTTACGGCCAATGAAAAAAATATGATTGGAGCAACAAAAAGCAATCTCCGTATCCATTCATATACATTAATCGATATATATGCTCTTAAATAGTAAACAAAACTAAATAAAAAAGGTAAGATGAATTTAATTACTGTACTGCGTGAAGCCAAACTCCCTAAAACAACAAATAAGGTGATTGAAAGCACAATAATCTTCCACTTTTTAGGCAGAACAGGAAAAAAGATCAAAAGAAAGCTGACAGGAACCAGATAAAACCCATACGCATCTGGAATCATCATAAAAGCTAATATACAAAATAGTCGTAATCCATAGTTCAAGAAATAACGAAGAATACTTTGCATAATAACCGGATTAGTCGCGGTAAATGCCATGATCGGAATTAGCAGAGCCATTCCGTTAGAAATTAGGGCTTTCCAATCCCAATAATTTTCAGCAACAAAACTAGCATATATCAAACAAATAATATTCCACCATAAATATAATGTAACCACTATCATATTTTTGGATTGACTTGTGTCGAAGAAAGTTCTGTTAGTTCTAAAGAAATTGTAAAGAATAATAAGATTTATAAACCACCATATTGTAGTATTCCCAATAGGAATGCCAGTTTTCGCATCAACATTGCTAGAAATGGTTGAGATTGCAATCAAAAGTATACCTAATGAAATTCGTTTCAATAAAACATCTTTAAGCATTTAACTTCCTTAAAAATTGGGCTGGATTACCAGCAAAAATTTCATTTTCTGGTATATCTTTAGTGACAACTGAACGGGCACCTATTATGGAGTTCATCCCAATAGTCACGCCCTTTAACACAACAGAGCCTGTTCCAATAAATACATTATCTCCTATGCAAACAGCTGATGAACTAATGTCTTGAGGGTTGCCATTAAATCTTCGTGCTTCAGGTTTGATGGCATGGAAATCCGTATCTGCAATCGTAACATTTGCACCTAACAAGCACTCCTTACCCAATTCAACGCTTATCGCTGCACAAATTGACCCGCCGCTAATTCCGCTGTCATTACCGATGAGTATTTTAGAATCACAGCGCAATGTCCGCAGAACTACGGGATGATTAACGCCTAAATCAGTAAAACGACTATCTGAACAAAGCACAACGCGATCTCCGAGTCGAATGGTTGATCCTTTAGTCATGCGTACAATGGGCATGCCATAGAAGCGTACATCTTTACCCAGTAGCACACCCATTGCTCTCAGGCGAAACGGCACATACAATTGCCACCATTCCTTCAATAACTTCAAGTAAATACGCGTAATTAAATTCATTGAATTATGTCTTTCAATTGCTGGCAGTATAAATTTTCGTAGGAATCAACAACTATAGCAGGTGAAAATCGACTTTGAGAAGACTGGTACGCGGCTGTTCGAAAATTATTCCATTTTTCGCCATCCGTCAAAATTGAAAGGAGCGCATCTGCTATTTCATTCACATTGGTCACATCAACCAATAAACCACCAGCACCAATCACCCAAGGCACTGCTCCACTATTTTTCCCACCAACGACAGGCACGCCTAATGCCATTGCTTCTGCAATCACCATACCGAAAGATTCTTCCAGCGAGGAATGTAAAAACACATCGGCAATTGACATTTCTTCCAATAAGTCTTCATACGGCAAACGCCCCACGAATTCCATACCCTCACCAATACCTTGAGCTTGAACCCACCTGTGTGCCTCTTCTCCTTGCCCGAATCCGCTACCAAATAATCGCAACTTCGCGCTGCCAATACTGGCCCGCAGTTTTGCAAAAGCAAGCAATCCAGCCTGAGGATTCTTGAGTGTATCCCACCCATTAGATACCATCACAACAATCGGTTCGGCCTTCGATAAAGTGCGGGCAATTAATGGACGCTGAGTGATCTGATGCGGAATGGGATTAGGAATAACCTCAATCTGCTGCTTCACTAGCGTCCCCAATGCATTTTGCATATAGGGAGAAACGGTGGTGAGTATCCTTGCAACTCGCATTGCTTTCCGCGCCATAAAATATCGCCCAAAACGGTACATATTAGGCATGTACTTCAAAATCTTTTGCGGAGCATCATGGCAAGTTACTACGTGCGGCTTATCCGAGGCTATGGCAGCCAATGCAAATTCATAAGCCCAGTGCGCATGAACTACATCCGGGTTATCTTGACGAATAACTCGTTCTATATAGTGTCTTTCCAAACGAAAAAAGTCAACTATACGACCCAGATGCCAACCATTCATGCGTATCGAATGCTTACGCACAGGGCAATAGTAAATTTTGAAATGCTCGCCTTGTGCAACAACTGGCTGAGCCAAATTTAACGGTAGATCAACCGAAGTGGTGTACGCAGAAACCTCATGTCCGCGCGCTAGCAATTCCTCAATCAACGTCCCTAGCAAAGGAGCGCCGCCATAACCAACAGGTAACGTAGAAACCTCACAATCAACAAAGCGTGCGATACTTTCAGTTGATATGGGACCTGCAATGCCGATTTTCATAATTCTCTCACCAGTAACATGCACCCTCGACCTTGCCGGAATTTTTGGGTTGTTCTTCTTCACCAGGTTTAACCCAATGTTCATTCATCAAAACTGAAAAATTATAGTCAGGATTATAACTTGGATTTTCCCAGCGCTTGCCGCGTATACCAAATAGCAATTGCAAACTACCACCTAAATGGAAGCCTTTTTTCCCCATACGCTTGGCATGAGCGGCAAGAGGGAAGCCATAAGCTCCACAACCAATTAGACAAATATCGTAATCAACCGCATCCATTTGCGCTTTCATGTGATCTAAAGCATCAAACCAGGTTGAAAATACAGTTTTTTCACCTGCAATACTCTGAACAGCCTTGATAGTCTTTAACTCGAAAGCGGGTAATAAATTATTTTTGAAAATTAATTCACGTTTTTTATATTGAGATTCAATAGTAGTTGCGAATGGATGAATAACTAATACTTTCTTTCCTTCTAATGCACGCGTCCATGGTAAATCAGAAAAGTAAGGATTTAATAGCTCAAGGTTTATTTTCACTATAGATTCATCAATAAATAAACATTCTTCTGATAACCATGAGCCTAGTACATCGACTAGTGGAATATCCTGAATCATTAACTCACAAAATTTTTCAACTGATTGAATATTAGCAGGAAAGAAACCTGAAAAAGTATTCATCTGTTTAATGATGTTATCATTCCACCACCATTGTGAGATTTCTCCTTGGATGTAGCCAAACCAATTTTTCCTGGCATGTTTTACCCCCACATAATTAACCATGCACGCAAGTTCCGTACTACCAAATCGTGCGATCATGCTGGGTTTATTACTAGTCAAATTTTTATAAATGATTTCGCTTGACCTATTTGAATTTTGTTCACTTTGTATTGTGTTTTTTATGTTAACAGTAGAAGTTTTTAGAAACAACAATCTAAGTATTTTAATCAAAATGATACTTAATTTATTCATAGTTAATCGAGTAATAATTTTAATAAAATAGTTTAGAGTTTTTGCTGAACTCTGACATCATTTTGTTTCATGATGTAACTTGCGGATGGAATAACTGTACAATTAGGGGGCACATCTTTAACTACAGTTGCATTTGCACCAATTATACAGTTATCACCTATTGAAATAGGGCCAAGCACAACCGAACCAGTGCATATTCTCACATTATTTCCAATTGTAGGAATTCCTTTTCCGCTATCGCCAATAGTAACATTCTGATTTATCCAACAATTTTCACCGATAGACTTAGCGTGGATAATGGTAGAGTTACCATGTTGAATAAACAACCCACCACCTATATTCTCAGCACGTGTTCCGATAGATAAAAACTTGAACTTTGGTAGAATCACTTCCAATAAAAAAGCTATGTGCATGTTTCTACTAATTATTGAAACCCTTGAATAAAAAATATTTCTAAATTCAGGACAAAATAACAAGACTCTTGTCAATATAATAAAATCATCCGCATCAGAATCAAAACCATAATCATAAGAAAATCTTTTTCCATCCTTTATTATTTGATCTTTGTAGCCACAAAACCAAAATACCAAATAGTGAAAAAACAAGCAGGGAATGAATATATATTTAAGTTTATGCATGATTTTTAAATTTATTTATAATTATTACTCAGAATGTAAACGACTTAACCTACTCACTGATTCCGTATTTAAACTACCATCCTCATCAGCAATAATCCATTTTTCATTTGCAGGATACCCATGCCAAAAATCACGTGGACAGACCTTAATACCTTTCGAAAGCAATGCCGGCTTATAAGAAAAAGAACTTTTGCTGGTAATTAACAAATCTGCAAAAACCATATGCAGGAAAGATTCCTGAGCTCCTGACTCTAAGCAATATTCCACATTATCGAACTCATCAAATTCAGAGAAATCTTCTCGTTCACCCTGTGAAAATAGATATATCTGAATTATTTTATCCGTTTGTATTGTGTTCAAAACTGAAATTAATATTTTTTTAAAATATTCAGTATCTTGCCAGCGCATTAGTAAATTTGGATTCCTGCTTGTTAGCCCTGATACAATATCGCCTCGTCGTACATGGATTGCGATATTAAAGTTTTCAGGTGAATATCGAAGTTGATCATTTCTTCTTGCATTTGCGCTATGAAACCGTTCCTGTATTTCATCTGACACACCATATTGATCCCGATAAAATTGGTCTTGTTCGAGCACAAAAACAATTTTTTTATCGTTATATGATGTGGTAATTTTTCGAATTAGTTCGACTTCTTTTAGATTAAACTCATCAAATAGAGGAAGTGAAACCTTTCGGTATCCTTTGTTTATAACTAAAAAATCTAGTGACTCTTTTCCCTCACCAAATCCTAACAGGCGTTCCCATTGCTCTGATGAAAACGGAGTATGTGCATGTTGCATCCCAAATTCACGGGAAAACCATAAACCTGCAATCCAATTAGCCATTTGATGCCCGATGCCAGCACCTCGATTTGGTACAGCAGACACATAGCTTTTAGTTTCAATAGCTAAATTATTTCTAAAAAATAAAGCATGCCACCAGGAAGCGTAAATCATAGGATAATAAAACCGCCCTCGTGAGGCCCCTACAATTTTTGACCAAATTCTTTTTTTAATTTTAGAAAATGACATCGTTACTAACCATTCACTCTAGGAAATCCATTAAAACGCCATAAAACCTTACTTACATAAATCTGAGTGAGTGCTAATATTTTGAGAATTTTAATTCGCCACAAATATTTTTCACATGAAGAAAAATCGCTTAAAACATCTTCACCTAGCTCATCCAGGAAAGCTCGAAGCTCTGAATATTCATTTCTACGGATAAAAACCAATACAGCATGCCTTATTTCATACCGCTCGAAAATTAGAAACAGGTGATTTTTTTTCAATAAATTACGCCAGAGCTGATTGCAAATCTTATATCGTCTAGTTACATCTATATTGGCACTTTTTCGATTTACATTACTTTTAGTAGCTTGTCCAGGCACATTTCCACAATAAATGCTTAGCGGAAAACCGCAATAAACAACATCGTCAAGCAACGCCATTGAATAGAGCAAGGCAAAATCTTCATTTTTTCTCATTCCAGCAGGGAAACCTTGTGATCGATTGAATACTGATTTTTTAACCACTGTAGCACTGACATGCGTAAAAACATGAGGATTCTCAAAATAGTTTATGAGAATAATTTTCCCCTCGTACTTTCTCGCTATCCGTAAGTATTCCCCATTATTATCTGTAACGTAGCCCGCACAGCAAAACATTCCTGCGTTCGGGTATAATCCAATACATTCCTTCATTTTTTCAAGATATTGAGGTAGCCATTCATCATCCCCATCCAGAAAGGCTATATGTTCATATTTTGCCTGCGCAACTCCATTGTTGCGGGCAACACTGACTCCCTGATTTTCCTGCTGAAAAATCTTTATGCGTGGGTCGGTTATAAACTCATTAATAACCGAAACACCATCGTCAGTAGACCCATCATCGACAATGATTACTTCAAATTCCTGGAAAGTTTGTAAAAAAACGGATTCCAATGTTTTTCGTATGGTGTGCGTTTTGTTATATAGCGGTATAACAATTGAAAACATCTTGTTAGCCTTTATAGAAATATTTTAATTTTAACAACGATAGCTTTATTAGTAATGATTTAAGCAAAATATTGACTTGTGATCTTTCTTCGTTGTTAAAGCCGATCCACCACACAGACATTAGGAAGGCAATTAATGACATAAGGCATACCATAGCAAGCCTGACCACCCCACTTTGTAATATACAGAGTGGAGAAGCACTAATCAGCATCACCACAATAAAAGCGCAAAAACACCGAAATACTACATTAATTAAAAAGTTAGCAGCTGATAATGAGGCTAATTTACTAGCAAAAAAAAGTATAGTTGCGGAAGTAATAATTGAGTAGATAAGAAAGACAACATATATTTCGTATGGTGGCCATCCTGCCTCGAATCCAAAATATGTAATCGGCAAAGGCAAAAATGTAAGAATAGAAGTAATAATTTGGAAGCTTTTAATATTTCCTATTGAGTTAATAGACGACACAAGTGTAATAAATAACTGTTCAATAAGATTTCTAATTAATAACAATTCGCAAAATATTACCGCATATTGAGGAACTTTATTTAACCAAATATTTAAGACATAGGGCATCTCAATCAAAATTGGAATATAGAAGAACATCAGTAAAAAGAAGCCAAATTTACTTCCAAGCATAGATGCTTTTGTCATCAATTCAAAATTTCCGGCTCCTGCGCTTTTAGTAATTATCGGGTTGAGTGCCCTTAACATTGTCGAAGCAAATGCGCTAAGCTGACCACTTAATTGAGTTGTGACTGCTTGAGCAGCATTTACTGAAGTCCCAAAATGAACATTCAAAACTGCGCCCTGACCGTAATTAGCTATGATACTTGATGATGAACCCAGTAACGACCAGCCCGCGAAGGAAGTCATTTCGTTAAATAAGGGACGACTAAAATAGTGTTTTAAAGCTAATCCACACTCAATATAACGGCGATTACAATAGAGTATACGAATTACTAAAAGGACAATAGTCAGCAATGCAATTAATAAACCATAAAGTTGCAGTTTATCCGCAGTAGTATGCTCTATTAGTAAGGCAATGCATAGCCTGAATATAGCTTCAATAATGCCTAAAACTGCAAAAAAAAGCATATTTTCACGCGCATTAATAACAGCATCATAGGGTACACCCAGGATGGTAAAGAATGTGCTTGCAATCGCAAACTGATAAACCAGCCAGGCTGCGTGCAAACGTGCTGGATCAATTTTTAGCACTCCGTCAAAGAGAATAAAACCTGAGACTTCTAGCAATATCAACACAGCTATTGCAATAGCCAAATGCAGCACCATACTTACGTTAAATATCTGATGTAATCTCCCCTCATCACCTTGGCCTTCCGCAAAGGACATAAATCGCTGTGTTGCCGCAGCCATACTTGCATTTAAAAATGCGAGCATGGCTATTAGTCCACCCACCAGATTAAAAATACCAAAATCTGTAACGCCTAAAGAATTTAATACAACACGCGTTGTGTATAGCGACAATACAACAGTAATCGCCATTTTTGCATAGAGAATACCAGTGTTTTTAATCACACGATTTGCAGTCTTCATTGCACCATACCAGATTTGATAGGCATGAGCTTTATGCCAGCTTTAATCATCGCTTCTAATTTTTTTTCACTGCCAGGATTACCCAGCAGATAGATAGGATCAGGCGACACTAAAATATCGTTGTACTTATCGGGCGTAATAGTTTCGCCAACCATGTTAACAATATGTAACTTTGAAGCAAATGCACCTAAGTGCAGGCTAGTAATCTTTTTGGGATCCAAGTTCCAGATAACTGCCACTGAATTTTGTTGGGAATCTTTAAACAGATAGCAGCGAGTGTTTGAATCAAGTTTAATATCTTGAATGAAATCAGCATTACCCAACATATTTGTTAGTGTGTTTAGTGAAACAGCACGAACATCAGCTGTACCATTATAGTCAATAATCCCGTTTCCAAATACCCAATCTACTTGCTGCTTTACTCGATCGCCATATTTAAGTCCAACCAGCCACGCACGTACCGCATAAGCCGCTGCATAGCGTTCACCTTCGCCAATATCGTAAGTCAGATTCCCTATTCTCCATGATTGATCCGAAAGAGAGGCGTGTACATTCATACCCAATAATGGATTAAGCATACCCATATGCCCGCCGCCTTCGGTGAACCATATCTCGCCCTGGTAATTATGCCGTTTGAGCATGGCTAATAACGTAATCATATCGGCATCCATATCAGGAACTTCTGGTCGCGTACGGTATGGGTGAATCGCGATGATGTCGGTGATTGCATCACCGCCTGCAGCAAGATATTTATCGAGCATAGCAATCCCGCCATCCGGCTGCATATTGGCCGGATCGACCGACAGGACTTGGGCTGACGGATTTGCCCGCTTAATGCCTTGATAGGCGGCAGTGAGTGCGACGATCCATTGTTTCGTTGCATCAGCAGTCATATTGGTACGCGGTTCGTTGACCAATTTCCAGTAGATGATTTCCGGATAAGCTTTCGCCTTTGCGTATGCGGCAGCTTCAATGATAGCAAGCTCTGTCTCATTGCCATCCCATCCACCTATTAGTTTAATCTCGCCGAAATGATCGCCGGAATCAAAGATAGAGGTGACATTGGTAATGTGGTGCTTCTTCATCAGTGCAAGGTGATCATGCGGAATCGGGTCAAAGTTCATCGCAGAGCCTATGCCATAGTATTCAAGCAGTGCCAATTTACGATCCCAGCTTCCTTGTCTGGTTTGTACGCCACCAGTGGCGAAAAGTGTATGGTGTTTAACCGTCGGATCGGCAGGCGGAGCGATGCTTAAACGCCCGTATTCTCGTGTGGCAAAACCATCCTCCAGTTTGATGTTAGCTTCCAGAGTATAAAGCCCGCGTGGTTGATGCTCTAACCATGACTGATTTATTGAAGTGCTGCCGTTGCTGTTAATTTTAAATATATCATGGTGAGTTGAAATGATAGCGCCTGCGAAATTATGCAGGGTAATCGCTATTGTGCCCCTGGTATCCGGCTTGCCGCTGATCTCCCAGCGCCCCTTGATCGCTTCATCCGGCTTGAAAAGATTGTTACGATGCTCTGTGACGAAGGCAAGTTCAACAGGCTTTTGAGTGTATTCGCTGAGCGCACCCTGCTCCAGTTGAATATCATCCAGAAGACCGATACAGTCTTCGCCGGGATAGCCAATGCCAAATTGCATGGATAGCGCGCCGCTGGGAGCTTTGAAGGTGTAGTGATAGCGTTGCCATTCTTGTGTAATTGGGAAGCCTTTCCAGGCAAGGCCATTCGAGAATGTTGACGGAAAAACACTGGTCATAATTTGAAGCTTAGGTCTGTCACCTTTAGCATAAAAGCTGACCGTATAGTCTTTCCCGGCTTCAACGGGGATAGCAAAGGTAGCGAGCAGCGCAGAGCCTTCGCCTTTTTCGCCTAATATTTTCAGGCATTTATTTCCGCTATGGCACTGTTCTGTTGTTATCAGATAATTATCGGGAAATCGATTGCCTTTAACATTACCTAGATTGCCGAAATTCCAGTACTGAAAGCCTTGCTCAAATCCGGAGTTTTGTATCAGATTACGCGACAAGTTATATTGTGGCAGATGAGTTTTTTCTGCAGCATAAAAATCTACACCGGCATAGGTTTCTGCGGATTTTTGCTGAGCCTTGGGTGGCAAATCAACATCCAGGATGATCTGGTTATCGACTGGTGCAATACGCATGCCTGTGGATTGCCAGGCTTTAAAATTTTCATCGCGAACCTGAACATTTTGAGCTGTCACAACATGTACGGATACGCTGCGATAGGGATCATCGCTGGCGAACATAATATTGCGCGGTTCGCCTGCATTATTTAGATTTACAGTATTGGTTCCGGGCGGTGCTGCGACGATAGTGGATTTCAATCCATCGACGTTGATCTGACTGCCTATAATTTCGCTGCGTTCAATATAAAAGAAAACACCTTTCAGTGAGAGCAACTTATCAATCGGTTCCTTGCTTTCATAACGCATAGTGATTCTGGCCTTACCTTCGGGAGTCAGGCTGATTCCAAAGCGCACGGGAATAGAGGTCGTGAGTGCTTTATCCACTATATTCGCAGTGAAGGCCGTTTCTTTTTTATCGGCATCTACCACAACCTTGCGATCATCCAAATCACCGGCTGTCCAATGCGTTTTGCCGCCTTTTACTCCGATAGGAATATTAAGCGAATACATGTCGCCAGTTGCGGTGGTGATGCTAATAGCGCCGCCATTGCCGACTGAAATTTTGCCGCTCTGAGCGACTATTTCCCCGCCGGCAGTGAATGTCAGTTTATTCGCCGGAGTATTTGTGGGGTCAGGTCTCCCATTTTGCGCAAAATGGGAGACCTGACCCCAAGGACTTGTAGCTTTAATTGATGATGCATCATTCTCTTCCGCCCATGAGGAAAAAGAGAGAATGGCCGCAAGAAATAAAACAAAGCATTTCATAGTAAATACAGGAGCAAGGTTAAAGGCAGGTGTAAGGTGTAAGGTGGCTTGAACGCTTGTTTTAATTCATTGAATTTTATTATATCTTTGCTATGTTGCAATTTAGTTACAATGCGGACACTATATCAGAAAATTCCGACAGGCTGTTGGTTTTGCAAACATATATAGATCAAAGCTCTAGCAGCGGTTGACATCCTCTCCTGCCTAAGCCCGCAAGGGGCTTCCCTCAAAACATGTCGCCTTACGGCTCGTGTTTTTGAATGAAAGACAGGGGATTCCTACTGGGAGTATTTGTGGGGTCAGGTCTCCCATTTTGCGCAAAATGGGAGACCTGACCCCAAGGAACATGACCCCCAGGGCGAAGTGTCAAAGCCAAGTCCGGCCTCAATAAGTCGATTCTCGATCAGGGCTGGGGTGAGTTCCGCCGCCAGTTGGAATACAAGCAGGCGTGGCGGTGATGTGCTTGCCATCAATCCGCGTAACACCAACCGGACGTGTCCGGCCTGTGACCATGTATCCCCCGAGAACCGCAAGACTCAATCTAAGTTCGAATGTGCGTATGCGGAAAATGCAGACCTCAACGCGGCCATCAATATTCTAAGGGCAGGACATGCCCGGTTCGCCTGCCAATCAATGACTGCAAGCGCTTTAGCGGTTAGCAGGAATTGAGTTGTTTCATCAGTGAACGATGCAGTCATGTCGTCAGCAACAGGAACTCACCGAAGCTATCTATCCCATTCCGGGGTTGAGCGCAGTAGGAATCCCCTGTCTTTCATTCAAAAACACAAGCCGTAAGGCGACATGTTTTAAGGGAAGCCCCTTGCGGGCTTAGGCCGGGGAGGATGTCAACGTGCTTATCCTTGATTCTGACTTGTAACGTTTTGGTGATTGTATTCATTGTATTGCTCAACGGTGAGTGAAGCACTTTCGTTGACAGGAATCGGAACGTGATGTGTGACGCCTACGATGTTCCGCTATCCATCTCCGTCATGAATACCGAAGTCTTGCGCGGAAATCTAATAAAATCACGCCGTTTAAATTATATTTCCAGTTCTTCACGGCTCTGCTTCGTTGGCGAAACCGAAGACCTGATTTATGTCCGGATCACTCCCCGGTATTTTCGGGATATATTCCAGACTGCCGGCATTTCGTAAAAAAAAATCTACTTACCCTGAATACTTACCTCAGTTGCTGATTTTCTTGAACCGGAGGAGTATCGCCCGCGTCAACGATCACGAAAACAGCATATACAATAATGACCATAGCCAATGCATACAGGCCCAACACTTTCCAAAGACTCACTTTTCCGGAAAATCTGTCCTTTTTCTTTTTAGCCTGCTCCTTGCCGCGCCAGCTGCAATCCTGGCACCGGTAAAAACGATAGCCCATTCTGGTGCGCTGGAAATTTTCTAAAGCGGTGCGAGCATGACTAAACCTGACACGTGTAGAAGTACATTGAGGGCAAGATCTCATTGAATATTTGCATTTCTGAATTTGAAAGTAAAAAAGACATATAACTGATTAAATTATATGTCTTTTATTATATTGGCGGAGTGGACGGGATTCGAACCCGCGACCCCCGGCGTGACAGGCCGGTATTCTAACCAACTGAACTACCACTCCTTAAACTTGCTTCTTGAAC
>CAIWRI010000152.1 GCA_903915035.1 uncultured Nitrosomonadales bacterium
AAATTCAGATCTTCAAATGTCATGTTGCTTCCTTTTAAAATCAAAGGGAATCTACGTCGTCATGCGGATTGGCCTCCATCGTGATGGACGCCGGAAAATCCGGTATGGCGAACGGTATGTAGTTCCCTAAGGTAAGCGCAGGTAGTAGTGCCGCCCGTAACAGGGCAGAGGATTAACCGGCGCAAAAAACATCGTTGCTAACCGGGAAACCCTGAAAATCCGTTAAACGAATTTTTGAAGAGTTCTTTAGACAGGCGCGCTGTAAAAGCGCACGAGAGGTAGGTCGGAAACGATGAACTAAATGCCGCATAGGCTGCGGCAAGGGGCGAATTATACACGGGAAAAAAATAATAGCCAGCATTATTTGTAATAAAGTGCTGACAGCTTACGGTGAAGTTGGCCGCCTCGAAGATGCCGAAAGCTGAGCGACACGGATTTTATGTCGCGATGGCCTTATGTTTTGCCGGCAGATTATGCAAAAAATAGAGGCTGCATCGGCGCGTAAGCCAGCTTGGCCAACAGGGGATATTGGGAGCCGGGCAGCTTGAATAGTATGGCACTTTATGGAAGTCATCTAATTAAACGACAGATGAAAAAAAAAGGTAAAATATTTCGGCTCTATGTGATTCCTGGTGGGTAATCAAACGTCAACTTTCCACCAAAACAGCTTAAAAATACCCTAATTTCTTTTCGTGGCTGAAAGTTTTTAGTTGAGATATTTGGATTAACACCTTACCCATGCTAAATCACATAGAACCAATATTTCGCTGGAGCAGATGATTGAAGTTTATTTTTACAAGGTTATTAAGGCATGAATACCTCTAAGGAATTGACGCTGGCTGACATCATGAACCGCACTGTGCGAGTGGTGATGCCGGACTGTACTTTATCCGAAGCCGCAAGGCAAATGAATGAAGCGCATCTGTCTTCATTGCTGGTGATGTCGGAAAACAGGCCGCTTGGCATCATTACCGAACGTGATTTGCTCAAACAAATGGGAACGCACGCGGATCCTCAAAAACCGGTATCGACGTTTATGAGCGCCCCCGTGCTGACAGCCTCGCCTGATACGGGGTTTACTGCCGCTTATGCTCAGGCACTTAATCATAATGTGAGACATCTGGTGGTCGTCGACCAGGCCGGGCGGGTCATCGGTCTTGCCAGCGAAACTGATTTTCGCAATCATCTGGGCGCGGATTTATTGCGCAGACTGGATGATCTTGAAGCCGTGATGGACGTCAGTCTCCCGCAACTCCCGCCGGACGCAAGACTTGATCAGGCGATTGAGCTGATGTTGCTGTGCCGTACATCCTACGCGCTGATCGTTGAGCAAGGCTGTGCGACAGGGATTCTTACCGAACGCGACATGGCGGGGTTTCTGGCGGGAGACGGAGCCAGCGTAGCGCTGCCTTTAGCGAAAATAATGCATACGCCTGTGGTGACCGCTTCCCGGCACACGCCTGTGTTTGAGATGGCAGGCCTGATGCAGAAAAAAAACTTGCGCCATTTAGTGGTGACGGGCGATGACGGGCAGGTGATGGGTGTCATCACCTTGCATAAACTGATGGAACGCATTGCGTCAACGGTGATGAACGAGCAGGTTTTGCGCCATCAGGAATCGCTGGAAAATAGTCGTCAGCATGCAGAATCCTTGTTACAAAATATCATGCAGACGATCACCGATCTGATCTGGCTCAAGGATGTGGACGGGGTTTATCTCAGTTGCAACCGGATGTTTGAACGCTTTTTCGGTGCGAGTGAAGCACAGATTGTCGGTAAAACAGATTATGATTTTGTCACGCGTGAGCTGGCTGATTTTTTTCATCAGAACGACAAAATTGCCATGGCAGCGGGAAAGCCAACCATCAATGAGGAATGGCTGACTTTTTCCGATGACGGGCACCGTGCTTTGATGGAAACCACCAAGTCACCGATGTTTGACACACAAGGTCAGTTGATCGGTGTGCTGGGTATTGCTCATGACATCACGGAGCATCGATTCGCTACCGAAAAAATGCAGCGTTTGACCCAGCTCTATGCTGCGCTGAGTCAATGTAATCAGGCGATCGTGCGCTCCAGCTCGGAAACCGAATTGTTCACGAAGATTTGTCGCGAAGCGGTACAGTTGGGCGGATTGAAAATGGCGTGGGTCGGAATGCTGGATCAAGAGGGGGTGCGGGTTAATCCGGTGGCATTTTGCGGCAACGGGTCAGAATATTTACAGGATATCCGGATTACCACCGAGGGTAACAGCCCTTACGGACTGGGGCCGACTGGCACAGCGATACGTGAGAATCGGTCGTACTGGTGTCAGGACTATGTCCATGATCCTGTAACCGAACCCTGGCATGAGCGGGCTGAAAAATTCGGCTGGGCGGCGTCAGCGGCCTTGCCTTTGTGTTGCAACGGAATACCTGTGGGCGCATTCACGGTGTATTCCACCGAACTGAACGGGTTTGATGATGCCTCGCGCAATTTGCTGATCGAGATGGCCGTCGATATCAGCTATGCGCTGGACAACTTTGAGCGTGAGCGGGTGCGTGCAAAACTGGAGATACAAAGCAACAACGAGCGCATCATACTGGAGTTGCTGGCCAGGGGGGAGCCGGTGCAAAATTTGTTAACTCAACTGGCCGATATTTATCAAAAAATGTATCCCGGCATGTTGTGCTCGGTGTTGCTGCTAAGCGCTGACGGACGGCATCTTAAACATGCTGCTGCAGCCGGTTTGCCGGCCGCTTATTGCGATGCGATTGATGGCGCGGAAATAGGGAATAACCTCGGGTCATGCGGGACGGCGGCTTACACCGGAAAAACGGTGATTGTGTCAGATATTGCCAACGATCCTCGCTGGGAAAGTTATAAGGTGCTGGCATTGTCACACGGGCTGGCGGCTTGCTGGTCAGTGCCGATTTTATCTACCCGGGAGCAGGTGCTGGGTACTTTCGCACTCTACTATCGGACGCCGCGCACACCCTCCACTTTTGAACTGTCCTCGCTGGAACGGGGTGCGCATCTGGCCAGCCTGGCGATTGAGCGGGCGCAGATTGAAAACCGGCTGAAAAAGCTCTCGCAAGTGGTGGAACAGAGCCCGAATATGATCGAGATCACTGATCTTGATGCGAAGATCGAATATGTCAATGCGGCTTATCTCAAGACGACCGGCTATGAATTGGCCGAAGTGCTGGGCAAAAATCCACGCCTGTTGCAATCGGGGAAAACGCCGCAAGCGACTTATGAGGCGATGTGGGCTGACCTGAGTGAAGGAAAAACCTGGCGTGGTGAATTTATCAACCAGCGCCGGGATGGCAGCGAGTATATCGAATCGGTGATGATTTCAACGCTGCGGCAGGCGGATGGCCGGGTGACGAACTATCTGGCAATCAAGGAAGATATTACCAAGAAGAAACAGGCGGAAGCGCGTATTTTACAATTGGCGCATTTCGATGCACTCACCGGATTGCCGAATTTGATACTGTTGAAAGACCGGGTTGCACAGGCGATTAGTCTGGTGCAACGCGGTAACAGGCAGCTGGCGGTGCTGTTTCTGGATATAGATCACTTCAAGAATATCAATGATACGCTGGGCCACCGCATCGGCGATCAACTGTTGATTCAACTGGCCGCAAGGCTCGGAATGCTCGTTCGCGATGAAGATACCCTGGCACGTCTGGGAGGGGATGAATTTATTATCGTGTTACCCGGTACGGATGTCGATGGCGCTGCGCATGTTGCGGAAAAAGTGCTACAGACGATCGCTGAAGCGTGCCATATTGAAACCTATGAACTGGTCGTGACGCCGTCCATTGGTATTGCCATGTATCCTGCGGATGGCATGGATTTTGACCGATTGTATCAGTGCGCGGATGTCGCCATGTATCGCGCCAAAAAAGATGGCCGCAATACCTTCCGCTTTTTCACCGCCGAAATGCAGGCGCGTTCAGCGCGTCGCATGCAGTTGGAAAGCGCGTTGCGACAGGCATTGGTGCGTGAGCAGTTTGAATTGCATTACCAGCCGCAGATTTCAATGCAGGATGGACATGTTGTCGGTGCTGAAGCACTGCTGCGCTGGCATCATCCCGAGTTGGGGCAGGTCTCGCCTGCCGAGTTTATTCCTGTTGCTGAAGATAGCGGACTGATTCTGGCTATCGGTGAGTGGGTGTTGCGCACGGCGGTAACGCAGGCAAAGCACTGGATGGATAGCGGGCAAACACCGATTGTCATCGCCGTTAATTTATCGGCTGTGCAATTCCGGCAGACACGGCTGCCTGAGCGGGTGATCAATATTATCGGGGAAGCGGGCTTGTCGCCTGAATATATCGAGCTTGAGTTGACTGAAAGCGTGGCGATGGATTCACCAATGGCGGCAATTGCCGTGATGGACAATTTACATGCACACGGCATACGCATGTCGATAGATGACTTTGGCACGGGGTATTCCAGCCTGAGTTATCTTAAGAAATTTAAAGTGAGTAAGCTCAAGATTGATCAGTCTTTCGTGCACAACCTCGCTGAGGATGCTGAAAGTCGCGCTATTGTGACAGCGATTATCACGCTGGCGGCAAGTCTTGGTTTCCAGACCATTGCCGAGGGCGTGGAAACTGCTGCGCAGTTAGCGTTTTTGCGTTTGCAAGGCTGTAATGAGGTGCAGGGTTATTATTTCAGCAAACCACTTACCGTTGAAAAGTTCGAGGCGTACATGCGCGAACAGCATGAAATCTAAAGCGGGGCTAGCTGTGCATTGACAGGAAAAAAGCCGGCTTCGGCTAAGGCGCTGACCGGCACTTAATGTCGCATTTTGCGCTTGCTTTGTCGTATGCCGGATAGCGCGACCAAGTTCAGTCCGGACAAGGTGTCCGCTGAATATGATTTGCGAACAGCCGGCCAGCGCCTAGATTTTTTCCTGTAATTCTTTCAGGAATGCACTGCGCTTAAGCGGATTTTCAAGCATTTCACCGCTTACCCAAAATACATCCTCAGCCCGGCTGCCCAGTGTATTGATCTTTGCGCGGTGCAGCGTGACATGCTGACGATCCAGTATCTGTGCAATGCGTGCCAGCAGCCCGGGTTGGTCTCCGGTAATCAGGGAAAGCACATATAAGCCGCGTTTATCCTTTTCCATATTGACCACGGTATTGATCGGAAAGTGTTTCATCTGTCGGCTGATTCGTCCGTTCGCAATGGCTGTAAGCGGTTTCTCCTGCAGGATTTTCTCTGTCAGTTCAAATTCGATGTAGTTCATCAGATCACGATAATCCATGTCGCTGCGGGTGATTTCCATGACCTGAAAACTGTTCAGGGCATAGTCGTGCCGGGTTGTATGTATCTTGGCCTCGACGATGGTGTAATTCATATGTGAGAAGAAGGAACAGATTCGTGCAAACAACCAGCGTTGATCGGGGCAGTATACCAATACCTGTAAGCCTGTGCCGCCACGACTCAGTCGCGTCTTGACAACAGGGGTGGCAGTGTTGACCCGGTAGGCGAGTTGCCGGCTGTGCCAGGCGATTTCCTGTGCTTCGTGATCGAGGAAATAACTATCATCCATTTGTGCCCAAAACAGGCGGTAGGATTCGGGATTAATGGCATATAAACTAAGCGTGGCAGCGGCTTCTGCACGTATTTCATCGAGATAATTGGCCGTTGCACCTTCTTTCAGGTAGCGCCGGGTCAGCTGGAACAAATCCTCCATCAGCTTGGCTTTCCAGGCATTCCAGACTTTGGGGCTGGTGCCTTTTACATCGGCCACAGTCAGTAAATACAGGGCGACCAGGTAGCGGTCATTCTTGATTCGCTTTGCAAAGCTGGCGATCACCTCAGGATCACTCAGATCCTGTTTTTGTGCGGTAGCTGACAGGGTGAGATGCTGTTCAACCAGCCAGAGGATCAGTTCACTGTCGTTTTTACTTATCAGATGATGTCTGCAAAAAATCTGAGCATCTCTTTTGCCCAGTTGCGCATGCTCGCCACCGCGCCCCTTGGCAATGTCGTGGAAAAGGCCTGCGATATACAACACTTCCGGGCGGGCAAATTCTTCCATCAGTTTACTGCATAGCGGTAATTCGCTCGCAAATGCGGGTACCATTAAACGGCGCAGGTTGCGTACCACCATCATAATGTGCACATCTACGGTGTAAACATGAAACAAGTCGTGCTGCATCTGTCCGGTGATGCGGGCAAAGGCGGGAATATAACGACCGAGAATGCCATATTGACTCATGCGGCGCAGCGCATGGGTAACGCCCTGAGGCTGGCGCAGTATTTCCATGAAGCGTGCCCGATTTTGCGGGTTATGACGAAAAGCTGCGTCAACTTTGGATTGTGCCCGCCACAGCGCACGCAAAGTCATTGCGCTTAAATCGGTTAGTTGAGGGTTGCGTTGCATGATCAAAAAGAGTTCGAATATCGCGTCCGGCGTATGCTCGAACAGATGCTCGTCACGGATTTCCAGTAAGCTGCCGATGGTGTGGAAGCGTTCGTTCACTGTTTTCCGGGGGGGGGTTTCGTGAAACAGAAAATCATGCAAATTTTGCAGCAGAATGGTATTGAACTGGCGCACGGCCAGCTTGGTGCGATAGTAACGCTGCATCAGATGTTCGCTGGCGCGGCGATTGGCCGACGCGACAGTTCCCATTCTTTCAGCTAATTGGGTTTGGTAGTCAAACAGCAAGCGGTCTTCACGCCTGTTCGCCAGAAAGTGCACATGGATGCGCAATAATTGCAGTAATCTGTCGTGACGCGCGATCTGACGTGCCTCTGCAGAGCTGATTAATCCGGCAATGGCAAGTTCCTGCCAGCTTGTGCCCAAACCTGCCGCACGGCTGATCCAGGTGATGGTTTGCAAATCGCGCAATCCGCCAGGGCTTTCTTTTAAATTGGGTTCCAGGTTGAAATCGGTGTCGTCAAAACGTTTGTGTCGCTGTTGTTGTTCGTACAATTTTGCCTTGTAAAAGGCTTGCGGATCAAGGTGCTGCCGCATGCTTGTGCAAAGTTGTTCGAACAGTGGCGCATTGCCGCACAGTAATCTGGCTTCGAGCAAATTGGTTTGCACGGTAATGTCAGCGGATTCGCTGATGCATTGGGCGACGGTGCGGATGCTGTGACCCACTTCAAGTCCGATGTCCCAAAGCAGGGCGAGAAAGTCATGCAGTCTTTGCTGCAAGACTTCATCTGCGTCAGTGCTTAATAAAATGAGCAAGTCAATATCTGATTTGGGATATAGCTCGCCGCGTCCATAGCCGCCGACGGCGATCAGTGCTGTATCGCCGGGCATTTGTTGCCAGATGCGGCACAAATACTGATCAATCAGTTTGCTGTGCGCCGTGAGTAATCTTGATGCCTTGCCCTGTTGCAGGAAATTTTTTTCCAGCGTTTTCCGGTCATCGCGCAATGAGTCGCGCAGTGCTGCAATGTCATTGGTTCCAGCTTGCATGGCTTTACACTACAGGCTATAAAGGGGTTGGCAACGGGCAGCCATCCGACAGGGTCAATACTTCAAAACTTGTTTCGGTAACCAGAATAGTGTGTTCATACTGTGCGGACAGGCTGTGATCTTTTGTCACCACTGTCCAGCCGTCCCCCAGTTGTTTGATTTCCTTTTTTCCGGCATTGATCATGGGCTCAATGGTGAAAATCATGCCTGCTTCCAGTTTTAATCCGCTTCTCGGACGTCCATAGTGCAGCACCTGTGGTTCTTCATGGAATTTGATGCCGATACCATGCCCGCAAAATTCGCGCACCACGCTATAGCCTAACGGTTCGACAAAGCTCTGGATTGCATGACCGATATCTCCCAGATACGCGCCCGCTTTAACGACGCGGATGCCGCGCCACATGGAAGCATAGGTGGCTTCACACAGCCGTTTTGCCTGTATTGAAGGTTCGCCGATATAAAACATGCGGCTGCTGTCACCGTGATAGCCGTCCTTGATTACCGTAATGTCAAGATTGACGATGTCGCCGTTCTTTAATACTTTTTCACTGGGTACGCCGTGGCAAATCTGATGATTTATCGAGGTGCAAATGGACTTGGGATAAGGTGCGTGTCCGCCTGGTGCATAATTGAGCGGGGCAGGAATTGCCTGTTGTACATCGACGATCAGGTCGTGGCACAGCTTATCCAGATAATTGGTGGTCACGCCGGCTTGGACGAAAGGGCCGATGTAGTCGAGTACTTCACTGGTCAGGCGACCGGCGATGCGCATTTTCTCGATTTCCTGAGGAGTTTTGATTGAAACGGACATGATGTATAGCGTTTTGTAAAGGTACGTGAGGATAGCATGATCGAAAGATTACCGACAAATTCGTTTTAAGATTAAAGCATCTCGCGAACCGCGTGCTCGCTGTCTCATATTCAGGATATCGTCATGGGCACTGCGTAAGTCTGGCGAGGTGAGGTGCGTCTGTGGTAAACTTGCGAGCTGTTTTTCGGGTTCACTACACACATATACATGGAACAATTCGCTAAAGAAACGCTACCGGTCAGCCTTGAAGAGGAAATGCGCAAATCCTATCTGGATTATGCGATGAGTGTTATCGTCGGACGCGCACTGCCGGATGTGCGCGATGGCTTGAAGCCTGTGCACCGGCGCGTGCTTTTTGCGATGCATGAACTGTCTAACGACTGGAATAAAGCTTATAAGAAGTCGGCGCGTATCGTAGGCGATGTGATTGGTAAATACCATCCGCATGGCGATACTGCTGTTTATGACACCATTGTTCGTATGGCTCAGCCGTTTTCACTGCGCTACATGCTGGTGGACGGGCAGGGTAACTTCGGATCGGTTGACGGAGATAATGCGGCGGCGATGCGTTATACCGAAATCCGCATGTCCAAGATCGCACATGAATTGTTGGCTGATCTGGATAAGGAAACGGTCGATTTCGGGCCTAACTATGACGGCTCCGAGCATGAACCGCTGGTATTTCCTGCGCGTTTCCCGAATTTGCTGGTGAATGGTTCATCGGGTATTGCCGTCGGTATGGCGACCAATATTCCGCCGCATAACATGACGGAAGTGATTGATGCGTGTCTTGCGCTGCTGGCTAATCCTGGCATGGATATCGAAGCGTTAATTGAATATGTGCCGGCACCGGACTTTCCGACAGCAGGTTTTATTTATGGTCTGGCCGGGGTCAGGGAAGGCTATCGCACCGGGCGTGGTCGTGTGATCATGCGCGCGCGCTGTCACTTTGAAGACATTGGTAAGGGCGAGCGACAAGCGATCATCATTGACGAATTGCCGTATCAGGTGAATAAAGCCAATCTGCTGATGAAAATCGGCGAGATGGTGCGAGAAAAGCGCCTGGAAGGTATTTCTGAAATCCGTGACGAATCGGATAAGTCCGGGATGCGTGCGGTGATTGAGTTGAAACGCGGCGAGAATGCCGATGTGCTGCTCAACAAGCTGTATAAAGACACCCAGATGCAGGACAGCTTCGGCATCAATATGGTGGCCATCGTTGACGGGCAACCGCGCTTGCTGAATCTGAAGCAGGTGATGGATGCGTTCTTGCGCCATCGTCGCGAAGTGGTCACGCGCCGGACTATTTTTGAATTACGTAAAGCGCGTGAACGCGGCCATGTGCTGGAAGGACTGGCTGTGGCACTGTCCAATGTGGACGAAATCATTGCGCTGATCAAAGCGGCTCCAGCCCCTGCGGATGCCAAGCGCGAGTTGATGGCGTGCGGCTGGAGTTCGACACTGGTGGAAGATCTGTTGAGTCGCGTGAGCGATGCTTCACGTCCTGACGGGCTGGCTGTTCAGTTTGGCCTGGTCAGCAGCGGCGAGAGTCGTCTGTATCACTTGTCCGATGCGCAGGCGCAGGCGATACTGGAATTACGTCTGCAACGTCTTACCGGTATGGAGCAGGATAAGATCATCGGGGAATACCGTGATGTGATGGACAAAATTGCCGATCTGCTCGATATCCTGGCCAAGCCGGCACGTGTTACCGTTATCATCAGCGACGAACTGATTGCAGTGAAGACGCAATTCGGCGACAAACGCCGCAGCGAAATTGTCACGCATACGCATGACATGAGCATGGAAGATCTGATTCCGCCAGAGGATGTGGTCGTGACTCTGTCGCATGGCGGGTATATGAAGGCGCAAAGGATGGACGAATACCGTGCGCAAAAGCGCGGCGGGCGTGGTCGTCAGGCGACCAAGAACAAGGATGATGACTTTATCGATAACCTGTTTGTCGCCAATACTCATAATTTCATCCTGTGTTTCTCCAACAAGGGGCGTGTGTACTGGATGAAGGTATACGATGTGCCGCAGGGAAGTCCTACTGCGCGCGGCAAACCGATCGTGAATCTGCTGCCGCTGGAGGAAGGTGAGAAGATCAACGCAATTTTGCCGGTCATCGAGTTTGCTGAAGATAAATTTGTATTTTTCGCCACAGCCAACGGCACGGTGAAGAAGACCACCTTGACTGACTTTGCCCGCCCGATGAAGCGCGGTATCATTGCTATCAATCTGGATGAGGATGATTATCTGATCGGCGTGGCGATCACCGATGGCCGTCATGATGTAATGCTGTTCTCCAATGCTGGTAAAGCGGTGCGCTTCGATGAAGCTGATGTGCGTGATACCGGACGGGCATCCCGCGGTGTGCGCGGCATGAGATTAGCAGATAAACAACAGGTGATTTCCCTGCTGGTGGCCGAGAATGAGCAGCAAAGCGTGTTGACCGCGACCGAAAACGGTTATGGCAAACGCACGCCGGTTAGCGAATACACGCGTCACGGGCGCGGCACACAGGGCATGATCGCAATTCAGACTTCCGAGCGTAACGGCTCTGTGGTGGCGGCCACGTTGGTGAATGCTGAGGATGAAATTATGCTGATTGGCACCAATGGTGTGTTGATTCGCACACGCGTGAATGAGATACGCGAGATGGGGCGAACCACGCAGGGTGTGACGCTGATGAATCTGGAGAAGGGCGAGAAATTGGCGGGCTTGAGCCGTATTGCCGAACCCGATGAAGGGGAACAGGATGCCGGGATTCAGGATGCAGAAGGCGAGATTCAGGATTCAGGCGACGAGATCGAAGGGTCGAATCAGGAAGAGTAACGAGCAGGGCAAACATTGAAAAGAGGGAAGGGTGAAAACCGGGGTGATAGCTCATATCGGTTCACCCTTCACCTCACTTTTTATTTTTTTACCGGTGCAAACGAAAAATGACTATCTATAACTTTAGTGCAGGCCCGGCAGTATTGCCAAAGGAAGTGTTGCAGCAGGCGCAGGCTGAAATGCTCGACTGGCACGGCAGCGGCATGTCGGTGATGGAAATGTCGCATCGCGGCCCTGAATTCATGGGGATTGCCGCGCAGGCTGAAACCTGCCTGCGCGAATTAATGGGAATACCTGCCAATTACAAAGTGTTGTTTTTACAAGGTGGCGCGAGTTTGCAGTTTTCGACGATTCCGATGAACTTGTTGCGCGGTAAAAAGTCAGCGGACTATCTGAACACAGGTGAGTGGTCGAAAAAAGCGATCTCCGAAGCGAAGAAATACGCTACTGTTAATGTGGTCGCGAGCAGTGCGGACAAAAATTTTTCCTGCGTGCCTGAGTTTGCGGAATGGAAGTGTGATCCGGAAGCGGCCTATTTGCACATCACGCCAAACGAAACCATAGGCGGAGTTGAATTTAACTGGCTGCCGGATAGTGGTGCTGTACCGCTGGTTGCCGATATGTCCTCAACTATTTTATCCCGCCCGATAGAGGTGTCTAAATATGGCCTGATCTACGCCGGTGCGCAGAAAAATATCGGTCCTGCCGGCTTGACCATCGTGATCGTGCGTGAAGATCTGATAGGTGATGTGCTTCCCGGCACCCCGACCATACTTGATTACAAAACGCATGCCGACAACGATTCGATGTACAACACGCCGCCGACCTTTGCTATCTACATTGCGGGTCTGGTGTTTCAGATGTTAAAGCGCCATGGCGGCATTGCCGCAATGGAACAAACCAACATTGCCAAGGCAGGGTTGTTATATGCCGCCATAGATAGCAGTAACGGGTTTTATCATTGTCCGGTCGCGTTGCATAATCGTTCCCGCATGAATGTGCCGTTTACCCTGAAAGAGGCCGCATTTGATGGTGAGTTTCTCAAGCAGGCGGATGCGCTCGGTCTGTTGCAGCTCAAAGGACACCGTTCGGTCGGTGGCATGCGCGCGTCGATTTATAATGCGATGCCGCTGGCTGGTGTGCAGGCCCTGGTCGCATTTATGAATGAATTCGCCAAAAATAATGGCTAAGTCAAATGACTAACCCCTACCGCATCCTGACCCTGAACAAGATTTCGAATCAGGGGCTGAAACGATTTCCTGCTGCGGCTTATCAGGTGGCGGATGATATCGCTGAACCCGATGCAATTCTGGTGCGCTCGCAAATTATGCACGACATGAATATTCCGGCCAGCGTGAAAGCGATTGCGCGTGCCGGCACCGGTACAAACAATGTGCCGGTGGCGAAGATGTCCGCACGTGGCGTGCCGGTGTTCAATGCGGCAGGTGCTAATGCCAATGCAGTCAAAGAGTTGGTGCTCGCCGGCCTGTTGCTCGCTGCTCGCAATATTGTGCCTGCCTTGCAATTTGTCGCAGGACTGACCGGTGATGATGCGACGCTGCGCAAGCAGATCGAGGATAGCAAGAAGCAATTTGCAGGGATTGAGTTGCGCGGTCGTACGCTGGGTGTCATCGGTCTGGGTGCCATTGGCCGGCTGGTGGCGGATGCTGCGCTGAATATTGGCATGCGCGTGTATGGTTATGATCCGGAAATCACCGTAGAAGGCGCGTGGAATTTATCATCCCGGGTTAAAAAAGCGCAGAGCATAGAGGAATTGCTGAAACACAGTGATTTTGTCACGCTGCATGTGCCGCTGTTGGAGGCAACCAGAGGTTTAATCGGCGAGCAACACATTAAGACGATGAAAGCAGGGGCGGTGCTGCTGAATTTTTCGCGCGATGCGATTGTCGACCGCGATGCCGTGCTGGGGGGATTGGCGAATAAATCGCTACGCTACTATGTATGCGATTTCCCTGAGCAAAAACTGCAAAACCACCCTGCGGTACTGACGATGCCGCATCTGGGCGCATCAACCCTGGAGGCTGAAGAAAACTGTGCGGTAATGGTGGTGGATCAGCTCAGAGAATATCTGGAACATGGTAATATTACAAACACTGTCAATTTTCCGGCGCTTACGATGTCGCGTGAGTCCGCATATCGTATGGCTATTGCCAACGCCAACGTGCCGAATATGCTGGGGCAGATTTCATCCACCCTGGCTGCTGCGGGTATCAACATTCACACCATGATGAATAAATCACGTGGTGAAATGGCCTATACGCTGGTCGATACCGACTCAGCTATTCCGGCTGCCTTGATCGCACAAATCGAAGCTATTCAAGGTGTGCTGATGGTTCGTAATCTCCCTATATTGGTAAGCGTATGAGTGAACAATTGTTACACTGCCGTGAGCAGATCAATGCATTGGATAATGAGCTACTCAAATTGCTCAATCAGCGCGCAAAACTTGCGCAGCAAATCGGTCATTTGAAAGAATGCGAAAGACTTCTGCACGGGCACCCGGATAGTGTGGTGTTGCGTCCTGAACGGGAGGCGCAGGTGATACGTCGTTTGCAAGCGGCTAATCCGGGGCCATTGAGCAATGAAGCCATCGCAGCACTGTTCACCGAAGTCATGTCACAGTGCCGGGCGCTGGAAGCGCCGATGACAGTGGCTTATCTGGGGCCTGAAGGTACCTTTACCGAGGCAGCCGCACTCAAACGTTTTGGCAGCGCGGTACAAGGTGTATCTTGCACAACCATAGATGATGTGTTTCGCGCAGTGGAGAGTGGCACTGTTCAATACGGTGTCGTACCGGTTGAGAATTCAACGGAAGGCGCAATCGGACGCACGCTGGATCTGTTACTGCAAAGCAGTTTGCAAATATGCGGCGAAGTGATGCTGCCGATACATCAATGCCTGCTATCCACACTGTGTGATATAACTGCCATTCAGACAGTCTATTCTCATCCCCAGTCGCTCGGCCAATGCCAGGGTTGGCTGAATGTCAATCTGCCCCATGCAACCCGTATTCCCGTATCCAGCAATGCCGAAGCGGCAAGATTGGCTACCGGACATCCGAACAGTGCTGCGATAGCGGGTAGCCAGGCGGTCGCTCACTTCGCTTTAAACCTGTGTGTGGAAAATATCGAAGATGACGCCAGGAATACCACGCGATTTCTGGTATTGGGCAAACAGCAGGTGGCACCTTCCGGTATAGATAAGACCTCCTTAGTGCTGTCGGCGGTGAATCGTCCGGGTGCTGTGCATGATCTGCTGACCTCTTTAGCCTGCCATGGCGTCAGTATGACAAAATTTGAGTCGCGTCCGTCGCGATCCGGTTTATGGGAATATGTATTTTACGTCGATATTGAGGGGCATCAGACGGATGAAAAAGTCGAACCGGCATTGACCGCGCTTAAATCTTCCGCTGCGTTTCTGAAGATTTTGGGCTCATATCCGGTTGCCGTTTGATTCATGCGAATATTTTATATTTTTTTATAGTTGAGTGGAAATGAATTACGCCGAACTTGCACCAAGTTATATTCAAGCGATTGCGCCTTATCAGCCGGGAAAACCGATTTCTGAACTGGAACGGGAGTTAGGTGTTAAGGACATCGTTAAGCTAGCATCGAATGAAAATCCGCTGGGCGCGAGTCCTAAAGCGATAGCTGCCGCACGTGCAGCACTTGATGAAATCAGTCTGTATCCGGATGGTAACGGCTTTGCGCTTAAAGCCGCCTTAGTGCAACGTTACGGCGTGACTCAAAATCAGCTTATTCTGGGTAATGGCTCTAACGACTTGCTGGAATTGGCCGCACGAGCTTTCTTGAGCGCAGGCGATAAGGCGGTGTATTCTGACCATGCCTTTGCGGTATACCCGCTGGCGACACAGGCCGTAGGAGCCACCGGCATCAGTGTGGCGGCAGTTGATTTCGGACATGATCTGGCTGCGATGCAAAAAGTTGCGGTGGAACAACAAGCCAAGCTGATTTTTATCGCTAATCCGAATAATCCGACCGGGACATTTTTGTCGGGCGAGCAACTGCTGGCGTTTCTGCGGGATTTGCCCGCACATATATTGGTTATGCTGGATGAAGCTTATAACGAATATTTGCCACAAGCGTGCCGTTACAATAGCGTGGACTGGCTGGCTGAGTTTCCTAATCTGATGATCTCGCGTACTTTTTCCAAGGCCTATGGTCTGGCAAGCTTACGTGTCGGTTATGCGCTGGGACATCCGGATGTGATCGATATGCTCAATCGCGTGCGCCAACCGTTTAATGTGAACAGTCCGGCACAAGCGGCAGCCGTCGCAGCGCTGGAAGATATGGAATTCGTGCAGCGGACTTACGAGTTAAATTTAAAAGGAATGAAACAGTTAACTGAGGGTTTACAAACGATGGGGCTGAGTTATATTCCGTCCTTTGGCAACTTCATCAGTTTTCACATTGCTGATGCGATGCGAGTTTATCAACAGTTGCTGGAATCGGGGGTCATCGTGCGCCCGATTGGTAACTATAAAATGCCGGACTATTTGCGTGTCAGTATCGGTCTGGAATCACAGAATCAGAAATTTTTGGCTGCATTGCAGCAGTTAACAGGAGAGGCAGCATGATTATCATAATGGGCAGGGATGTTACCGACGAACAAATTGGCACGGTCGTCAAACGTCTCGAAACAGCAGGACTCAAGGCCAATATCTCGCGCGGTATTGAACGCACGGTGATTGGTGCGATTGGCGATGAACGCCAGTTGAATGAAGAAATGTTCACGCCTTTGCCGGGTGTTGAATCAGCGATGCATGTCACCAAACAATACAAAATCGTGTCTCGCGAGTCGCATAAGCAAAACACAGTCATCGACATCGGCGGGATCCCGCTGGGTGGTAATCAGATCCAAATTATCGCCGGACCTTGCTCGGTAGAGACGCAGTCTCAGATGGATCTTTCGGCCAAGTACGTGCATGAAGCAGGTTGCCGCATGATGCGCGGTGGTGCTTTCAAGCCGCGCACCAGTCCTTATGCTTTTCAGGGGCACGGTGAGGAAGGTCTGCAAATGTTCCGCCAGGCTGCTGCCGGGCATAATTTCCCTATCGTCACTGAATTGATGGATGCGCGTCAAATTGATTTGTTTCTCAAATACGACGTCGATGTGATTCAGATCGGCACGCGCAATATGCAGAATTTCGATTTACTGAAAGAAGTCGGGCGTCTGAACAAGCCTGTGATCTTGAAGCGCGGTATGTCAGCAACCATTTCCGAATGGCTGATGGCGGCGGAATACATTGCCGCCGGCGGCAATCACAACATCATCTTCTGTGAACGCGGCATACGCACCTTTGAAACAGCCTACCGTAACGTGCTGGACGTGACGGCTATCGCTGTGATGAAGAAGGAAACGCATCTGCCCGTAATCGTCGATCCATCGCATGCGGGCGGCAAGGCCTGGATGGTTCCTGCACTTTCACAAGCGGCAATCGCAGCAGGCGCAGATGGCTTGCTGGTTGAGATGCATCCAAGCCCCTGTGATGCCTGGTGTGATGCAGATCAGGCATTGACGCCTGACGAACTGAAAAAACTGATGGTAACACTGGGTGCCATCGCCGGAGCCATCGGACGTACGCTGTAATTGTCACATGGCCGGACTGTTTTCATATTATTTTACATAGGTAGCAATATTGACTTTAGCGAGTATCGTCGAAAGAAACTATGTACATAAGAAAATTATTGTTGGCAGTGTTTATTATGTTTTTTTCACCAATGGCATTAGCAATGTCATTGGGAGAAGGACAAATTCTAAGCCGGGTTGGAGAAGCGTTTTCTGCAGACGTTGCCTTGAATGGCAGTTACAGCAAGGATGTTAGTTTCTCTCAAGCGGGTAATGCTGAATGTCGTTCCTCAGTCATCGGGAATACGGAGGATGGCTGTGCGTCTTTGTATTCAGGTCAGCTGCTTTTTTCAATCAATCAACGGCCTGATGGCCGGTATTTTTTGAGTGTGACGGGTAAAAAAAGCAATGAATTTTTTTACCGCGTGCTGATTAAGTCTACCTCTGTGACTGAGGGCACGATGTTTAAAATGTACGAGTTTTTGCCTGAATTCAAACAAAACGCCGATGAGCCGCTGGTTGCAGCAGCGGTGTCATCCGAGCATGATATTGCCAAGCTGGCTGCTCCCGATGTTAAAAGCGCCTCTGCAAATACGGACCTGTCCAAAGTACCAGAGAAACGGCATGAAGTAATCAAACACAAAAAACAGGGTGTTATTAAGCGTAAACACCCTGATATGCTTAAAAATAGCCACGCTGAGGTTTCATCGGTAAAACCGCTTCAAACCCATCTGGAAATTAAAAAATCTGTAGAGTATACGGACGATATTCAGTCTCTGGCAAAAGAAAATGGCGAGATTGAAGCTCAGATTGGCCTGCTTCAAAAACATATCGGCCTATTAAAAGAAGTTATTCGCCTGAAGAATGAGACGGGTGAAAAACCTAAAACGCCTGCTGTACAACCAAAAGTGCTACCGATTCGGGCTGAGCAAATTGACCAGTCAGGCTTACTGACCTGGATTTTGCTCACGCTTGTCTGTGTTTTTGTGCCGTTGCTGGTATGGCTGACTCAAAAAGTAAAACGTTTGAGTTCACAGTACGGCCCTGCGGTATCCACTGCAGGGAAGATTGCCATCGTTGCAGGTAAAGAAAAAAAATCGCTGGATTTGACGGATGCTTTCACTAAACCTAAATGGTGAAGATGCTTACGTGGGCGCCCTCAAAAACCGGATGCAACATTTTCAGCGGAAAATGTTGCATGGGGAAAAAATGAAATTCAATAAAATTGTCATATTCGGCGTCGGCTTGATCGGTGGCTCTTTTGCACTGGGTTTGCGCAGGGCCAATGCCGTTGCCGAGATAGTCGGATTCGGGCGCAGCACGCTTGAACAGGCTATTCAACTGGGTATTATCGACCGCATCGGCACGGATGTTTCACTGGAAATACACAACGCAGATCTTGTCTTTCTGGCAACCCCGGTAGGCCAGATGGCCGAACTGATGGCACGAATCTCGCCCTATTTGGGAAAAAACACGCTGGTAATGGATGGCGGCAGCACTAAAGGTGATGTCGTGTTGGCTGCGTATGCAAATCTGGGTGATAAGGTTGCGCAATTTATTCCAGCGCATCCGATTGCCGGCGCGGAACGTAGCGGCCCGGCGGCGGCTAGGGCGGATTTATATACCGGCAAAAAAGTGGTACTGACACCACTGCCTGAAAACTCGCCCGCTGCAGTGTTGCGAGTGCGTCGTGCCTGGGAGTTGTGCGGTGCAGTAGTCAGTGAACTGACCGCACAGAAGCACGATGAAGTATTCGCGGCAGTCAGCCACTTGCCGCATCTGCTGTCATTTGCGCTGGTACATGATCTGTCGCTGCGGGATAACCGTGAACAGCTGTTATCCTTTGCCGCCAGTGGATTCCGCGACTTTACCCGCATTGCGGCGAGCAACCCGGAAATGTGGCGCGACATCTGTATGGCTAACCGTGATGCGCTGCTAGCAGAATTGGGCAGCTACATGCAGGAGCTGGAGATTATTCATGCGGCACTGAATACAATGGATGCCGCAAAGCTTGAAGAAATATTCAGTCAGGCGCGTGAAGTGCGTGGAAACTGGGCACAACAATAGCGCCGCTAAAACGCTGCGCATCGTGCGGGGGACGAGTCCTCTTTCCGGCTTGCTGTCCGTGCGACTGTGTCGGGCAGACAGACACGCATTACTGAAAACGCCACAAAATGAAGCTGGAGCCGGGAAATCAGCATGCGGAAATCAGCGCCGGATGATTGTATTTTCCGGAGTCTAAAGCAGCGATCAGTTAGAAGCATTACCTGAAAAACGATGGGCACAATAAAAACAGCAGGGGTAACAACTTTGGCGTGTCTTTGTTTTGATCTCAAAAAATTGCTACGTTCTGACTTATGGTATGGAGAAAAAATAGCGGGATTTTCCGCTTGGGCACTGTTTTCCCCCCGACTTATTCAACAATACCGCACGGGGGAATAGCTACTACCTTTTGCGATTTTTGTTGGTAAGCAGTCCTTTGGCAACTGAAAATGTGCGCGAAAGATTACCATGCAATTTGAAATTCTTCCTTCCAGAACATTTGTTGCGTTGTTATCCGCGGTTCATCTGCTCGCGATGATGACAGTTGCGCTAACGGATCTGCCCGTCTGGGCGCGCGCCGGCATTATGCTGCTAATCACAGCCAGTTTTGTTTATCAATGCCATTTGCACCTGCGCAATACGCAGCGCTGGCATTCATTCACACTGGAGGGACGGGGTGTGACCGTGACGACCGCTGATGGAGCCGTTTTGAGCGGTGAACTTGCAGAGACAACCGTGGTGATCCCGCATTGCGTGGTGCTGTGTGTCCGTTTGAAGAGGGCGAGATTTAATGTTCGCCGGGTCATCTTTCCAGATGCAATGCAAAAAGAAGCTTTTCGTGAACTGAGAGTGCGCCTGAAATTTGCCTGAAATATTTCAGGGCAACACTTTTTTGTTAGCGACCGGGTGGCGTCAGGATAGTGGGTCGAGGATTTTCCAGCATATCAGGATAATCCCGGCTGTAATGCAGGCCGCGACTCTCGTGGCGTGACAGCGCGCTTTGCACGATCAAATCCGCGTTGGTGACCAGATTGCGCAGTTCAAGCAAGTCTGAACTGACATGAAAATGTGCATAGTATTCGTTTATTTCATTTTGCAGCAGCTGGACACGATGCTGTGCGCGCTGCAGACGTTTATTGGTGCGCACGATACCCACATAATCCCACATGAAGTGACGCAGTTCAGCCCAGTTGTGTGCAATGACGATGTGTTCGTCTGCGTCGGTGACCTGACTATCGTCCCACTCAGGCAGTGTTGGTGAGGTCTCAAGCGGCATGCTCAGAATATCCCGTGCGGCGCTATCGGCAAATACCAGACACTCAAGCAGAGAATTACTGGCCAGGCGGTTTGCGCCGTGCAGGCCGCTGTAAGCGGTCTCACCCACAGCATAAAGGTTTTTGACGTCAGTGCGCGCCTGCAGATCGGCAACAATGCCACCACAGGTGTAATGTGCGGCGGGTACTACTGGTATCGGTTCCCGACTGATATTGATGCCGAGCTTGAGGCAGCGGGAATAAATATTCGGGAAGTGTTCCTGTAAAAACTCAACAGACTGGTGTGAAATGTCCAGATAAACGCAATCCAGACCAGCTTTTTTCATTTCGTAGTCGATAGCGCGTGCCACGATATCACGCGGTGCCAGTTCGGCGCGCTTGTCATGATGAGGCATAAATCGCGTGCCATCCGGCAGTTTCAGAATGCCGCCTTCACCGCGCACGGCCTCGCTGATCAAAAATGATTTGGCGTGGGGATGATATAAACAAGTGGGATGGAACTGTATGAACTCCATATTGGCGACACGACAGCCGGCACGCCAGGCCATTGCGATACCATCACCCGTGGAGGTGTCCGGATTGGTGGTGTACAGATAAACCTTGCCGCTGCCACCGGTGGCTAAAACAGTGTGCTGAGCCGCGATGGTGATGACTTCGTCTGTGTTTGTGTCAAGTGCGTAGGCACCGTAGCAGCGATTATTGCTTAATCCCAGCTTTTTTCCGGTGATAAGATCCACCGACATATAACCTTCCAGCACGGTAATGTTCGGATGAGCGAGCAATTTACTGATCAGGGTTTGCTGAACCGCAAAGCCGGTCGCATCTGCTGCATGAATGATGCGGCGTCTGTCGTGGCCGCCTTCACGCGTTAAGTGATAGCCAATTTCGCTGTTGCTGTCCCGTGTAAAGGGAACCCCTTGTGCGATCAACCAGTCGATGGCTTGTTTGCCATGTTCGACGACGTAGCGGGTCGCTGTTTCATCGCACAAGCCGGCACCGGCCGTCATGGTGTCTTGTGTGTGTGCATCCGGCGTATCTTCGTCAGACAAAACGGCAGCGATACCACCCTGTGCCCAGCTGCTTGCACCATCCGTGAGGGATTTTTTGGTGATCAGGCCTATTTTATGATGGTCGGCCAGTTTAAGTGCCAGGGTCAGACCGGCCAGGCCGCTGCCAATAATCAGTGTGTCAAATTGCAGCAATTAATTTCCCGCTATAGACATTGTTAGTTGACGAACTATAGCATGCAAAATGTGATTCGTTGAATTAATACGCAGCAATTTTGAATTCAAAACACGCCGGGCAAAAAAAGTGCAGGAAAATCAAGGTAAGAGTAATACAAATCCCATCCCGGCATGTATCAAATAACTTTGGATGCGAATCCGCAATCGGCTCAAGGGCGTTCCGCCGGGTAGCTTCCGTTGAGCTCAGATACAGGCAACACGCCGTTCGATCTGCTCGATCTCGACAGTTACCACTTCATCAATAACGCTTTTTTGATCTCACCGGACGGAACGGATTCCTTTCAGTCGGACATTTTTCCTGGCTGCATCCATTCAACGTTTAAAAGTGGCAGCATGCATTACCGTCATATGGCGGTCATCGTCGCACCCGAGTACAGCAATGGCACGGCCACCCATCCCGGTTCGAGCAAACGATAAACAGCGGGTAAGGGAAAAGATTTTTTTGTCATGGCTCAACCTGTATTTAGAGCTTGCAACAGCTGATTTTAAAAGTCGCCTTAGGCAAATTATCTGTTATTTCCAGGCAAGAATGAGTGGCGCCTTTTTTGCAGTGATCGTGATTTCTCCTGCCGGTATACCGACAATAATGGGTGCAATCGCGTTATATTCGGCCGGGATGCCGATTAATTCTTTCATGTCGGCTCTGTTCAATGCGTCAACAGCCGAACCTATGACGCAAGTGCCCAATCCTAGCGCACAAGCGGCGAGCATCAAATTTTCGGCCGCCAGCCAGCAATCCGCTTCTACATAAATACCGGATGGCTTTGCACAAATGACGATCAGTGTGCCGGCGTCATGGAATATGTTGAAATTGTCGTCAAGCACATGGCTGCTGGAGCGATGGATACGATGCAACCGCGCGATAAAAAGCGGTTTGGCAATATCGGACACTTGCCGCAATAGTGCTTCATCTTGCATAACGACGAATGCCCAAGGTTCTTCATGCATGGCCGTAGGGGCATGTACGGCAGCTTCCAGCAGAGTTTGAATCGTGTCGCGATCCGGTATTTCCTTTGCATAAGCGCGCACGGAATGCCGCGCCATTATCGTCTCGAATAGATCTGCTTTCGCTAAAGCGCTCATGATTTTCTTTCAGAAGGAAGACGGTGTAAGTTAACACTAAATGAGTCTTATAGTAATAGGCAATGTCTGATTATAAATAAGTATTTTTCCTGCATAAAATCAGTCTGTGCTGATAGCTTTTTATGCATTAATTAGCGCACAATTTTGCCTGTTTAATTGCTGTTTGCATGCCATGAGGAGGATGATATGTTAAAAGTGTACAGTAAAATAGTCCCTGATTTGTTTGTCGGAGGCGTCAGGCAAAAGATACGACGAATGAAAAATGAATTGTTTGAGCTTCGCTATTTTCTTGAGAAAAATGTAAAAATAAGAACTGAGCCTCTGTTGAAACGCATTGCCATGCTGGAATCATGTAATGTGACGCTGGGAGAAAAACTTGTCAGTTCACAGCAGGAGAATTCTGTACTGCGTTTCAGGCAGAAAAACTTAATAGAAAATGTTCATGACTCATCATCACGCGCCGTGAATTCAGCCGTGGCTCCATCAAAAAGAAAATAGTGTATTTTCAGGATGATGTACTTTTATTGTAGGGCAATCATGAAAAATTAGAATTTATTGTTAATTTACCCACCTTGCCTGATGTTATTCCCGAATGTGAAAATAGGCCGGAATTTTACCGCTGTGATTTTGATACCCGGATATCGGCTTGATGTGTCTAAGATAATTCTTAATCACCTGAGAAGGCTCAACGCGAGAAAGGTAAATTTTTAAG
>CAIWRI010000153.1 GCA_903915035.1 uncultured Nitrosomonadales bacterium
CTCTGTGCTTTCCGCCGAGTGCTCTGCCTTGGCCACCGAGCACTCTGTGCTTTCCGCCGAGTGCTCTGCCTTGGCCACCGAGCACTCTGTGCTTTCCGCCGAGTGCTCTGCCTTGGCCACAGAGCGCTCTGTGCTTTCCGCCGAGTGCTCTGCCATTGCCACCGAGCGCTCTGTGGTTTCCACCGAGCGCGCTTGCTTGCATGCCAGCTAATGTCTCTTTTCGGCTATTTGCGGCCGCTTGCCGTCCATGTCATGTTGAAAGACCCGGCAAACCGTTGGAAAATAGAATAGCCTCAGGTGCACGACAGCGCAAGATGCCCTGCCACCCGGGATTCAGCCAGTCCCGCTTCAGGCAACACGGACACGCTTCTCAGGCTTGGCATTCGCGGCAACAGCCGGCGCTATCCCGGCGGCCTATGCATCATGTAGCCACTGTTTGCGGCCCGGATACAGCGGCACGCCGCCTTCAGTGCTCATGGCCTTGTAATGCCTGGTTTTTATCGCATTCCGGGCATTTTTCCCGCCATACTGCGCATCATCTTAGCCATGCCGCCGCCCTTGCTGAACATTTTCATCATTTTTTGCGTCTGTTCAAATTGCGCCAGCAGCTGATTGACGTGCATCACTTTCACGCCCGCACCATCCGCAATGCGTTTTTTGCGCTGCGCCTTGATCAGTTCGGGGCGTGTGCGCTCCTGCGGCGTCATTGAGTTGATGATACCTTCCAGACGGTTGATCGCCTTGTCATCCACGTTGGAGTCGGCAGCAGCCTGAGAGAGTTGGGCGGGGAGTTTATCCATCAGTGCCGACATACCGCCCATCTTGCGCATCTGCACAAACTGCATCTTGAAATCATTCAGATCGAATCCTTTGCCGGCTTGCAATTTCTTTGCAAGTTTTTCGGCCTCCCCCTGATCCACACCGCGCTGTGCCTCTTCGAGCAGGGACAACACATCTCCCATCCCCAGTATGCGTGAAGCCATACGCTCCGGATGGAAAGCCTCCAGACCATTGGGTTTTTCGCTGACCCCGATGAACTTGATCGGCTTACCGGTAATATGGCGCACAGACAGGGCTGCACCGCCACGCGAATCACCGTCCATTTTAGTGAGGACGATGCCGGTCAGCGGCAGTGTTTCGCCAAAGGCCTTTGCCGTATTCACCGCATCCTGCCCGGTCATCGCATCCACCACAAACAGCGTCTCGATCGGCTTCAAACTGCTATGCAGCAGCTTTATTTCCGCCATCATCGCGGCATCTATGCCTAAACGCCCTGCGGTATCGACAATCAGCACATCATGGTGATGCTTGCGTGCAAAATCCAGCGCGGCCAGCGCAATATCCTGCGGTCGCTGGGTAATGTCAGAGGCAAAGAAATCCGTATTGAGTTGAACTGCCAGCATGCGCAATTGTTCGATCGCCGCAGGCCGATAGATATCGCAGCTGACCAGCAATACTTTTTTCTTATGCTGGTCGTGCAATAACCTGGCGAGTTTGCCGCAGGTGGTGGTTTTACCCGCGCCCTGCAAACCGGCCATCAAAATGACCGCGGGAGGCGTCGTGGTCAGATTCAGGGCATCATTGTGCTCACCCATCAATTTGGTGAGTTCACGATGCACCACGCCGATGAAGGCCTGACCGGGATTCAGATTACCGATGACCTCCTGACCCAGTGCAGCGTCTTTTACCTGAGTGGCGAATTCCTTTACCACCGGAAGCGCTACGTCAGCTTCGAGCAGTGCCATGCGGACTTCGCGCAGTGCGTCCTGGATGTTACTTTCGGTCAGACGTGCCTGACCGCGCAAATTTTTAATCACACCCGAAAGGCGTTGCGTCAAATTATCCAGCATGTCAGTCCTTGTAAGTAAGCAATGAGGTAGAATTCGTTAGTCTAAAACATCTTGAAGAAAAATGCCTAATCTTCTCCTCTCATTTATTGCTTTTGTCACCTATGTACTGCTTGCAGGCTATTTCTGGCGTGCCAGTGCCGGCAGCAATGCGCGTTGCCACGGTACGGTAGGCCATCTGTCGTTAATTCCAATCACCATCCACGGCTATCTGCTCTGGCAGGGAATCTTTTCCAATGGCGGAATTGACCTGAATATTTTCAATGCACTGTCGCTGATTGCCTGGCTGACACTGCTGGTCTATTCGGTTGCGCGTTTCTTTTATCCGATAGGCGGCTTACAGGCAATGATGCTGCCGCTGGCTGCTGTTTCGTTATTGCTGCCCGGCGTCTTTCCGGCAGACCATCCGCTAAGCCATACCAATTTGCTGGCGTTTAAGGTACATATCGCGGTCGCCATGTTAGCCTACAGCCTGTTTACGATTGCCGCGCTGCATGCAGTACTGATCTCGCTGGTGGAAAATCGCCTGCGCCAGGCAACCTTACCCCGTGTGCTGCGCGATTTACCGCCGCTGATGACCATGGAAAGTTTACTGTTTCGCATGATAGGCATCGGATTTATTTTACTGACGCTGACCTTGATTTCCGGAATGCTTTTTTCCGAAGAGATTTTTGGCAAGGCCTTTGACTTCAATCACAAGGTGGTATTTGGCTTTGTATCCTGGTGCGTATTCGCAGTGCTGCTATATGGTCGGCGCGTTTACGGATGGCGCGGAAAAATCGCCGTGCGCTGGACATTGAGCGGATTTATCTTTCTGGTATTGGGCTATTTGGGCAGCGAATTTGTGCTCGAAGTCTTGCTGCACCGCTAACCGTCACGCGACTAACCGGCCTCGTGCTCAGGCACCCGCTGAGATCGTCCGGCAATGTTAATTTTTGCTGCATCCACTCTGAAGCAAATCCTTTGATTATCAAGGCACTTGCAATCAATAGCTGTTTTGTCGTAGAATGCTCGCCCTTTCGTGTCGACCGGGTTCGTGCAAGCGTACTCGTTGCCAGAGAATAGTAAATCCCCGGCCTTGCAGGAATCCTTTCCTGTTAAGCCCTGCACCCGGTCTTTTAGGCCAATAATTTAGATAGGTTTTTTATGGTCATCATTCGTCTTTCCCGTGGCGGTTCAAAGAATCGTCCATTCTACAATGTTGTTGTCGCTGATTCACGCAATCGTCGCGATGGACGCTTTATCGAACGCGTTGGCTTCTACAACTCGATCGCCAATGAAAAACAGGAAGCATTGCGTCTGGATCTTGCACGCGTTGCCTTTTGGCAAAGCAAAGGCGCTCAATTGAGCGACGCTGTAGCCAAGCTGGTTAAGCGGGCTGGTGCCGTTGCAGCCTGATAACGCCGTACCCATGGTCATCATGGGTCGTGTAGCTTCGGCTTTCGGCATAAAAGGCTGGTTAAAAATCCAGCCTTTCAGCGAGTACGTCGATAGTTTACTGGGTTACAAGACCTGGTATCTGGGGCATGAAAATGGCCCGTGGCGCGCAGTAACGGTTGTTCAGTGTGAAACACACGACAAGACGCTGGCCGTACAATTTCCTGACTGCCCGGATCGCACTGCGGCTGAAAAACTCAAAGGCTTGTTGATCGCTGTGCCGCGCAGCAGTTTGCCTGAGCAGGAAGAAGGTGAATACTACTGGGCTGATTTGATCGGCATGTCCGTAATCAATGAGGCGGGTGAAACGCTGGGCACAGTGGCTGAATTGCTGGAAACCGGCGCAAATGATGTGCTGATCGTGAAAGGCTCGGGTCCTGATGTGCTGATTCCGTTTTTAAAAAACGTCATCAAGCATGTGGATGTGACAGCCAAAACAATACAGGTCAACTGGTTGGCAGACTATTGAAATGATCTTCGATGTCATCACGCTGTTCCCGCAGATGTTCGATGCGCTGACACAATGCGGCATCACACGTCGTGCGGAAGAACAGGGACGCTATGTTTTAAAGACATGGAATCCGCGTGACTTCACCACGGACAATCACCGCACGGTTGATGACAGACCTTACGGCGGCGGCCCCGGCATGGTGATGCTGGCGGAACCTTTAGCGGCAGCGATCAGGGCGGCATGTGAGCGGCAACAGGCCAGTGGTGTGAGCCGGAGTCGTGTGGTGTATTTGTCGCCGCAAGGCCGCTTGCTCACCCATGCGATAGTCAAGGAAATCGTAGCAGTGCCTCAGGAAGGCTTGATTCTGCTGACAGGACGCTACGAAGGCATTGATGAACGGCTGATCCGCCAGATGGTGGATGAGGAGATTTCCATCGGCGATTATGTATTGTCCGGTGGCGAACTGGCCGCGATGGTATTGATGGATAGTCTGGTACGGCAACTGCCCGGCGTGCTGGGTGATGCTGAATCGGCGGAGCAGGATTCGTTTGTGCAGGGCTTGCTCGACTGCCCGCACTACACCCGTCCGGAAATGTTTAATGGTGAAGCCGTGCCCCCGGTATTGTTGTCCGGCAATCATGCGGACATACGACGCTGGCGGCTTTCCCAGTCGTTGGGCAGAACGTGGTTGCGCCGGCCGGATTTACTGGCAGGGCGCAATTTGACAAAAGAGGAATCTGGTCTTCTGGCACAGTTTCAGAAGGAACAAGATCCATATAAACAGGAGCAGCAAAGTGAATTTAATCGCAATTTTGGAACAAGAAGAAATCGCCCGTTTGGGTAAAGTTATTCCTGCATTTGCGCCAGGCGACACCGTCGTTGTCAGCGTGAACGTGGTCGAAGGTGAACGCAAGCGCGTTCAGGCTTTCGAAGGCGTAGTGATTGCCAAGCGCAATCGCGGACTGAACTCCAGCTTCATCGTGCGTAAGATATCAGCCGGTGAAGGCGTGGAACGTACTTTCCAGACTTACTCTCCTGTAATTGCTGAAATTGAAGTCAAGCGCCGCGGTGCGGTTCGTCGTGCAAAATTGTACTACCTGCGCGATCGTTCAGGCAAGTCGGCACGTATCAAGGAAAAATTGCCAGCACGCAAAATCAAGGTCGCTGCAGCAGTATAAGCTTCCGCTGCAGAAAAAAAGCCGCAGATTGCGGCTTTTTTTCTGCCCGTTTTTGCTATTATCACACCATGAACTATCAGGCAAGACTATCCGCGCCGTTTGGCATGCTCGGCATCCGCTGCGAGCAAGACGCGCTGACCGGCATCGATTTTTTGCCTGCGGGCGAAATGCCCCTCCCCGCGTCCTGTGCATTTGCCCAAAATGTTTGCCTGCAATTGCGGCACTACTTTAAAGATCCTGATGCGCAATTTACCATTCCACTCAAGTTTACAGCCACTTTACACCGGCAAAAAGTCTGGCAGGCCATGCTGGCTATCCCGCGCGGAAATACCCGCAGCTACGGCGAACTGGCGGCTGAACTCAAATCCTGCGCACAGGCAGTAGGACAAGCCTGTGGTGCCAATCCGATCGCCATCATCATTCCCTGTCATCGCATCGTGGGGAAAGCCGGCACGGGGGGCTTCATAAAAAGCACCGGTGATACACAGCTTTCCATCAAACGCTGGCTGCTCACACATGAACAACGCTGAATTGCTGAATGCTCCGTTCTGGCATCTGATCAAACACATGGCTATTTCCGCCACGCCAATTGATACCCGCCTCCAACAGTTACATGTGTAGCATCACCCGGGAGGGGGACTACTGGCTTGAGCCAGCAGGAATTCCTTGAATGCGATGGCCGCGCTGGACAGGCGTTTATTTCTGCGATGCGCAACATACCAGTGACGCAGCAGCGGAAAATGCTCGACATTCAGCACAACTAAACGATGTGTTTCCAGTTCAAGCTCAATGCTGTGCAGCGACAAAATCCCAAGTCCCATGCCGGCCTGCACCGCCTGCTTGATCGCCTCGTTGGTTGCCATTTCCATGCTGATGCGCGGCTGTACGCCATGCTGTGTAAAAATCCGCTCCATTGCACTTCTTGTCCCGGAACCTTTTTCACGCGACAGAAAATTCTCATTCGCCAATTGATTGAATTTAATGAATTGCAACGATGCTAAAGCATGCGCGGGGTTGGCAATGACCACTAACGGGTTATCCAGAAAGGATACCGCCCTCATATCCAGCCCTTCAGGCGGCTTGCCCATAATTGCCAGATCGGTGCTATTGTCGGCCAGCTGCTGCAAAACGGCATCGCGGTTGGCGACCTGCAAATTGACACTGATGTGTTGATGCAGCTTACAAAATGCGGCCAATAATTGCGGCGTGAAATAATTAGCGGAATTGACCACAGACAGAGTCAACTTGCCGCGCCCCAAGCCTTTCATCTCATCAAACGCCGCCTCCATTTCAGTCATTTGCTGCGCAATATTGCGTGCGTAATGAAATAACTCGCGCCCGGCGTCTGTCAGGAATATTTTCTTGCCCATTTGCTCAAACAAAGGCAATCCAATGTGCACTTCCAGCTGCTTGATTTGCATGGACACTGCTGGTTGTGAGAGGTATAGTTCTTCAGCCGCACGTGAATAGTTCAAGTGGCTGGCCACTTTCTCAAACACTTGCAGTTGCCGCAAAGTAAAGTGGAGCATAGGCGAACCAATTTTTCAGGAAGTGGGCAATTGTAACAAATCATAAGTATTGCTTATGGTTTTAATAAAAACAATTGATTATCATTTATAAGACTGGCCGCTTATAGTGACCGCCGTTGTACAAAATTGTTGTGGCTAAAAAACATTGCTGTTATCACCCGGGAGAAATAAGTTATGGATCAATCAAATCGTTATGCAGATCTGTCTTTAGAAGAAGCGGATCTGATCAAGGGTGACAAGCACATTCTGGTCGCCTATCACATGCTGCCTATGGGCGGTTACGGTTATCTGGAAGTCGCAGCGCACATCGCCGCTGAATCCTCAACCGGCACCAACGTGGAGGTATCAACTACCGATGATTTTACCAAGGGCGTAGACGCGCTGGTTTACTTCATCGACGAAGCCAAAGGCATCATGAAGGTGGCTTACCCGAACGACCTGTTCGATCGCAACATAACCGACGGTCGTGCGATGATCGTATCCTTCCTGACCTTGGCCATCGGCAACAATCAGGGCATGGGTGATGTGAAACAATTACAGATGCAGGATTTTTATGTTCCCTGGTCCATGCTGCGTCAGTTCGACGGCCCGGCTAGGGACATCAGCGACATGTGGGACATACTTGGTCGCCCGCGCGTCAACGGAGGCTATATCGCCGGCACCATCATCAAGCCAAAACTGGGGCTGCGTCCCGAACCATTCGCCAAAGCGGCTTATCAGTTCTGGCTGGGTGGTGACTTCATCAAGAACGATGAGCCACAAGGCAATCAAGTATTTTGTCCGACCAAGAAGGTGATTCCGCTGGTATACGACGCCATGAAGCGCGCGATGGATGAAACAGGTCAGGCCAAACTGTTCTCGGCCAACATCACGGCTGACGATCACTATGAAATGCTGGCCCGCGCTGATTTCATCCTGGAAACATTCGGCCCTGATGCAAACAAGGTCGCCTTCCTGGTAGACGGCTACGTTGGCGGCCCGGGCATGATCACGACAGCACGTCGCCAATACCCCAATCAGTACTTGCACTACCATCGCGCAGGCCACGGCGCAGTCACCTCGCCGTCGGCTGTTCGCGGCTATACCGCATTTGTACTAGCCAAACTCTCACGTCTGCAAGGGGCATCCGGTATCCACGTGGGCACCATGGGCTACGGCAAAATGGAAGGCGGCGCGGATGACCGCAACATCGCTTACATGATTGAACGTGATTCGGCAACCGGCCCTTACTACCATCAGGAATGGCATGGAATGAAGCCTACCACACCGATCATTTCCGGTGGCATGAATGCACTGCGCCTGCCGGGCTTCTTCGAAAATCTGGGTCATGGCAATGTAATAAATACATCCGGCGGCGGCGCCTATGGCCATGTCGACTCACCGGCTGCTGGCGCGATTTCCTTGCGCCAGTCCTATGATTGCTGGAAAGCCGGTGCAGATCCGATCGAATTCGCGAAGGAGCACAAGGAATTTGCCCGCGCCTTCGAATCCTTTCCGGGCGATGCTGACAAGCTTTACCCTGGATGGCGTGAAAAGCTGGGTGTACACAAGTAAGTTTTTTATCCGGTGAAAAATGCCCCCACTGGCTGGGGGTATTTTTTTCAGGCATCAAAACCGTTTAGACACGTGAGTACATGGTAAATATTGGAAAATAAAATGAACGCTCAATACAAGATACATCAGGAACCGTTCTATCAGGCACAAGGCGACGAAGTCGTTTTATACGAAGCGGCTTATACTGCGCGCTTGCCGGTAATGGTAAAAGGTCCGACAGGCTGCGGAAAATCCCGTTTCATCGAATATATGGCGTGGAAGCTGAACAAGCCGCTGATTACCGTGGCCTGTAACGAAGACATGACGGCCAGCGATCTGGTTGGACGTTATCTGCTCGACGCCAACGGCACGCGCTGGCTGGACGGTCCTTTGACCACCGCCGCACGCATCGGTGCAATCTGTTATCTGGATGAAATCGTCGAAGCGCGTCAGGATACCACCGTGGTGATCCATCCGCTGACCGATCACAGACGCACACTGCCGCTGGACAAAAAGGGTGAACTGCTTCATGCCCACCCCGATTTCCAGCTGGTGATTTCCTATAATCCAGGCTATCAGAGTTTACTGAAAGATTTAAAACAATCCACCAAGCAACGTTTTACCGCGTTTGATTTCGCTTATCCGACAGCCCAGCTTGAGACAGAAATTCTGACTCAAGAAACCGGTATGAATGCAGAGCTCTGCGGCAAGCTGGTGCAAATCGGGGCAACCGCCCGCAATCTCAAGGGTCATGGCCTGGACGAGGGTATTTCGACACGCTTGCTGGTCTATGCAGCCATCCTGATCAAGGGCGGCGTAGAGGCAAAAGCGGCTTGCCGCATGGCGCTGGTGCGTCCGATCACCGATGATGCAGATATACGCGATACGCTGGATCACGCAATTGATGCGGTATTTGCCTGAACCGTGCATGATTTTCCCGGGCATAGCCTCCATGGAAACAGATCAGATGACCGATGAACAACGTTACTGGCAGCAGCTTGACTGCGGCTTTGCGCGCGTAGCCGAAGTCTTTCCCGATTGCATCAAGGAGGCTTTAGCAAAGCTTTCCGATGAGGGGATTACCGCCTACATCAACTATGCGCGCTTCTTGGGAAAAATGGGGCGCGGTGCCGAACCTGTGCTGATTTTTCTGGAAATCTGGCCCGCTGTCGCGCTGACGCTGGGCGAAGACGCACTGCCGGCAATCATTGAGTGCGTACGCCGCATGTACAAGTCACCCAACGGCACAGCAATCGTCGCGTTTTTACAGTCCTTGCCAACGGCGGCACGCCGCCTGCCATCCAAAACACAGCTGGACGATTACCTGCAACTGGCACTGGACTTAATGGAACGCACCACCGGTTCCATACACGGCATACACCAGACCTTCCCCAGCCCCGGATTGCCGGTGTTTTTCAAACAAATCCCGCTGCTGTTAAGTCAGCTTGCGCTGGCAGGCCTGAAAAAATGGGTCGAATATGGTATTCGTTTTTATAGCGACCATCCCGAACGGCAGGTTGATTATTTTAGTTTACAATCCGCCGACAGCCGTGCGGTTTTGCAGCGCGAGCGACACGGCACCTTGCTGACAGACAATGAGCGTAAACTCGATTTGTATTTGCGCGGCTTGTGGCAAACCGAAGCGCGGCTGATTCCTTACTCCAACATGCCAGGTGAGCAGCATCAGCAGATTCCTTACTATGACATACTGGGTATACGCCTGCCGGATGTCTATAACGACGTACACGGCATATCGGGAATTGACCGTTACCGTATAGCGCTGGCACACATAGTGGGGCACCAGCGCTGGAGTACGGCCATCTTTGCCGACAATCTGAGTCCGTTTCAGCGCATGGCCGCCGAGTTTCTCGAAGACAGCCGGATTGAATATCTGCTGATGCGTGAATATCCGGGACTGCGTCGCATATTTCTTGCACTGCACCCGCAACCATCAGAGGATGCCTGCGATATTGCCAGTGAATCCTGCATTCGCCATCGTCTGGCAATGTTGTCCCGCGCGCTGCTCGACCCGGCTCATCCCTACAAAAATACACACATTCTTGATTTCAGACTGCGCTTTTACGAATTGATGCGGCAGGGCGATGCAGGAACGCCGGAAATGGCTGATCTGGCGATTGCATTTGTGGCAAAGACGCGACGGCAAAGTGATCAGCTGGCAAAGATGCATTTCAAGGATACGGAAATCGATTACCGCGATGACAACCGGCATTTATGGTGCTTTTATGAACAGAGCGACGATGAAGAAATGTTTGATGAGCATCGTCAACCGGCGGTCAGTGAAGAAATCAAAGGCTTGCCACCACGTCATTACCATGAATGGGATTACAACAGCCAAAGTTATCGCCCTGACTGGGTCAGCGTGTATGAAAGCCTGCATCCGACGGGTTACGCAGCAGATATCGATAAGCTGCTGGAAAAACACGCAGGCCTGGCCAAACGACTGAAAAAGCTGCTCGACCTGCTCAAGCCGCAAGATAAGGTACGCATCCGCTACCAGGAAGAGGGAAGCGAACTGGATCTGGATGTGGCCTTGCGCTCGCTGATTGATTTCAAGAGTGGCTCGTCGCCTGATCCCCGCATCAACATGAGCCATAAAAATGACGGGCGCAACATCGCCGTGATGGTGTTGCTGGATTTATCGCAATCACTCAATGAAAAAGCCGCAGGTAGCGAACAGACCATACTGGAACTAAGTCAGGAGGCGGTCTCATTGCTAGCCTGGGCTATACAACAACTGGGCGATCCCTTTGCGATCGCTGGCTTTCACTCGAATACGCGTCACGAAGTACGTTACCTGCATATCAAGGGCTATGGAGAACAGTGGGGAGATGAAGTGAAGGGGCGATTGGCAGCAATGGAAGCCAGTTATTCCACCCGGATGGGCGCGGCGATGCGGCATGCCGCGCATTATCTGGACAAACAGCAGGCCGACAAAAAGCTGATGCTGATTCTGACCGATGGCGAACCGGCAGATATCGACAGCAAGGACGGACGGATACTGATTGAAGATGCACGCCAGGCGGTCACGGAGCTGGATGCCTGCGGGATTTATGCGTACTGCATTAATCTTGATCCCAGGGCGGATGAGTATGTGAAAGATATTTTCGGCAGACAGTACACCATTATCGACAATGTGGCACAGTTGCCGGCAAAACTGCCCGCACTTTTTATCTCTTTAACGAAATAAGAGGCCGGCAGCGTACCACGATACAAACGCATTACATTAACCATCAGTCAAAAATCATCTGCAATTGGGGTAGAATTGCGACTCTAAAATTGGATAAAGCTATATTTTATAAATCCGGAGAGAATACATGAGTAAAAGTTTGATTCAATTCATCATAGAAGAACAGCGTCAAATTCCAAACGCAAGCGGCAACTTTACCGGTTTGCTGAATGACATCATCTCCGCGTGCAAGCAAATTGCCCATGATGTAAACAAGGGCGCACTGATCGGTGTGCTGGGCAGTGCAGGCAGCGAAAACGTGCAAGGCGAAACACAAAAAAAGCTGGATATCATCACCAACGAAATTTTCATTAAGGCGAATGAATGGGGTGGGCATCTGGCTGCGATGGCATCCGAAGAAATGGATGACATCTATGAAATTCCAAAACAATATCCACGCGGTAAATACCTGATTACCTTCGATCCGCTGGATGGTTCATCCAATATCGACGTCAATGTTTCAGTCGGCACCATTTTTTCGATTTTGCGTTGTCCGGAAGGCGTAACCCATCCGACGGCAAGCGATTTCATGCAGCCTGGGACCACGCAAGTCTGTGCCGGCTACGCGCTGTACGGTCCGAACACCATGATCGTTCTCACCACCGGTAACGGCGTGAACGGCTTTACCCTGGATCGCGATGTAGGAGATTTCTTCCTGACCAATCCTGATATGCAAGTTCCGGTTGATACACAGGAATTCGCTATCAATATGTCCAATCGTCGTTTCTGGGAAGAACCGGTACAGCGTTACGTTGAAGAATGCATCAAGGGGGTGGATGGCGGTCGCGAGAAGAATTTCAACATGCGCTGGGTTGGCTCCATGGTTGCCGATGTGCATCGTATTCTGATGCGCGGCGGTATTTTCATGTATCCGTTCGATACCAAGGATGCTGCCCGTGCCGGTAAACTGCGCCTGATGTACGAAGCCAATCCGATGTCCTTCATTGTTGAACAGGCAGGCGGCGTATGCTCGACCGGACGTGAGCGCATTATGGCACTGCTGCCTGTCGGTTTGCATCAACGCGTCCCGGTTATTCTGGGTTCAAAGAACGAAGTAGAGCGTCTGGTGAGTTATCACAAGGACGTGTAATCGCTGCAACTCCCCCGCTGCGGGGGCTTTTTCATGTCTGATATTTTAGGAAAATAATGTCAAAACCACTAGTATCCATTATCATGGGTAGCAGCAATGATTGGGAAATCATGCGTCAGGCGGCACAACAACTGAAAAATTTCAGTGTCGCTTACGATGCACGCGTCATCTCGGCACATCGCTCCCCTGATCTGTTATTCGATTACATCAAGGAAGTCACTGAAAATGGTGTGCAATGCTTTATCGCCGGTGCAGGAGGTGCTGCCCATCTGGCGGGTGTGATCGCCGGCAAAACCACCTTGCCGGTGCTGGGAGTGCCGATTCCATCCAAATATCTCAAGGGTATGGATTCCCTGTTGTCCATTGTGCAAATGCCCAAGGGAATTCCTGTGGCTACTTTTACAATCGGAGAGGCCGGAGCTGCCAATGCAGGACTTTTTGCCATCTCCATGCTGGCACTGAACAATGCGCAACTGGCACATCAATTAACCGAATACCGTAAAAAACAGGCTATCATGATAGCCGAAACGGTATTACCCGAATTACCATAAGTTATCAATTTTTATCAAGGAAGTTCCATGTCTGCATTGCACGAATCCACCATAACCAGCTTGCCACTTTTACATAGAGGAAAGGTGCGCGACTTGTACGAAGTCGATGCGCAACATTTGCTGATCGTGCAGACCGACCGGCTATCCGCGTTCGATGTCATTTTGCCTGATCCAATCCCGGGCAAAGGCGAAGTGCTCACCACCTTATCAAACTTCTGGTTCGATAAATTGCAGCATATCCTTCCTAACCATCTCTCCGGGATTGCACCGGAATCAGTGGTAAGCCCGTCGGAGCAGGAACAGGTGCGCGGGCGCGCTTTTGTCACCAAAAAACTCAAGCCATTACCCATTGAAGCTATCGTACGCGGCTATCTGGCAGGATCCGGCTGGAAGGATTATCAAAAAACCGGCACAATGTGCGGCCTTAGCCTGCCTGCCGGTCTGCGTGAAGCTGACAAATTACCCCAGCCATTGTTTACGCCATCGACTAAAGCCGCAATCGGCGATCACGATGAGAATATTTCTTATGAACAAGCTGTCCGGTTACTCGGTGAGAAGCGGGCCGCCCAGGTGCGCGATGCCACGGTGGCGCTGTATGTGGAGGCGGCAAATTACGCGGCAAGCAAGGGCATTATCATTGCCGATACCAAGTTCGAATTCGGCGTGGATGATGAAGGCACGTTATATCTGATTGATGAAGCGCTGACACCTGACTCATCGCGTTTCTGGCCGTCTGAAGATTACCAGGCAGGCAGCAATCCGCCCAGTTTTGACAAGCAGTTTGTACGTGACTGGCTGGAAGCATCAGGCTGGAATAAACAGGAACCAGCGCCTCGCATCCCTCAGGATGTACTGCAAAAAACAGCGGACAAATATCACGAAGCTTTGCACCGCTTGATATCTGCATGAACGCCAAATCCGGCATAATGAATCAATCGCAGGGAACGTCGAACTGGCCACAGCCGCTGATCGAAGGATTCTTACGTTTTCGTGACAATCTTTTTCCCAGCGATGCGATCGAATATTCACGCCTGTTTGCAGAAGGCCAACAGCCGAAATTTCTCATTATCGGTTGTTGCGATTCAAGAGTAGATCCTGCGATTATATTCAACTGTGCGCCGGGCGAATTATTTGTGGTGCGCAATGTGGCTAACATTGTCCCGCCTAACGAGGCGCGCATCGGACACCACGGCACAACTGCCGCACTGGAATATGGTGTATGCAATCTGGGCGTGGAGCATATCGTGATTCTGGGGCACCAGTGCTGCGGCGGCATTCAAACTTTATTGCACACCGGTGAAAAGTCCAGTCCTGATTCATTTATCGATGACTGGATGAGTCTGGTGGAACCTGCCAGGGCAAGCGTAGAGCGGGATTATGCCGACAGCAGTATCGAGATACGCCGCACCGCCTGCGAACAACGGGCCATTCTTGTTTCGCTGAAAAACCTGCTGACTTTCCCCTGGATTGCACAGCGGGTAGCGGAAAAGTCGCTCGCCATACACGGCTGGTATTTTGATATCGATCAAGCGCAACTCTTGGGATATAACGCAAGTACAGGGCAGTTTGAGTCCTTGTAACTATTTTCCGGTCAATTCCCTGTAACGGGCCTTATCTGCATCATAGCGTGCCTCCAGCGCGGCTTTCTCTGCATTGATCTCCGCCCTGTCTTTACTCAATTTCGCCACGCTAAGCTGGGCGGCGTTCAACTCGTCCTTCAAATATTCAGGCACCGGCTTGCCGGCTTTGCTATAGACATCCGTTTTTTTGATCAGACCGGCCAGATTGTAATTGGCTTCGACAAGCTGCTTGCCGGCAACCTGAACACGAGCATCAATCTGTTGCAGATTACGCGCACGAGCCAGGTCGATTTCATGGACATTGCTATAGGTATTGAGCAATGAACTATCATGCATTTTCTGATCGCGAACAATATCCTGAGCCTCCTTGCTTTTAGCATCCTCGGCTTGTTTGGCACTGCGCTCCTCCGGCGTCAGCACCTCTCTGGTATTGACAACACGCCCTGATTTATTCAGTTCAGAACGATTCTTGCCGGCATACTCGGCCGGAATGGTGTCGCCGAGATGGGTTACTCCCTTGTCGTCTACCCATTTGAAAATTTTGGCATCAGCCGGCAAACTAAAAGCGAGCAGTGCGATCAACCACCATTTAACGTGAAACTCGTGTCGTGACGAACGGTGCTCCTCGCCCTTGAGGAGAGGAGGAACGGGGGAGAGGGAACGGGCACGGCGAGTTTGCGAGTTATTGCCTAAAAAAGGCAATATCCCTGCGTAATCCATTGCCTTATCAGGGGTGACCACTTTCCCATGCCCGTTAGCCATTTTCAACACCGTAAAGATCTCGGTAGGCGCTCACTGCACTCAAATTGGCGCGCATTTCATCGTCATCATGTAAAAATTGCAGCAGATCATTCAAACTCGCGATCGCCACAACGGGGATACCGAAGCTTGCCCGCACTTCCTGCACCGCTGACAGGTCGCCCTGCCCCCGTTCCATGCGATCCAGCGCGATCACCACCGCACAAGGCTCCGCACCGGCTGCACGAATCAGCTCAATGGATTCCCGCACCGAGGTGCCGGCAGAAATCACATCGTCGATAATCAGCACTCGCCCCGCTAATTGCGCCCCGACTGTCGTGCCGCCTTCGCCGTGATCCTTCGCTTCCTTGCGATTATAACAATAAGGTACATTGCGGCCTTGCTCAGCCAGTGCGATGGCGGCACCGGTTGCCAGCGGAATGCCTTTATAAGCCGGACCGAACAGCATATCGAATTTAATTTCAGAGGCGAGAATCGCCTGTGCATAAAACTGTGACAGACTGCGCATCGCATCACCGTCGTTGAACAAGCCGGCGTTGAAAAAATAAGGCGACAATCGTCCTGCTTTGGTTTTAAATTCGCCAAAACGCAGCACTTGTTTCTGAACGGCAAAGCGGATGAAATCTTGTCTGAAATTAAACATGGTGACGGTGGGATATGTGAGCAGGAAACATTATAATCTGGCGCTCTTTATGATAGGAAAATTTCATGCGCATCATCTCAGTCAATTTAAATGGTATTCGTTCCGCCGCCAGCAAGGGTTTCTATGAATGGCTGGCACGACAGAATGCCGATGTGATTTGTTTGCAGGAACTCAAAGCACAAGCTGCTGATATGACAGCACAAATGCTGGAACCGAATGGCTATCACGGCTACTTTCACTATGCAGAAAAGAAAGGTTACAGCGGCGTAGGTATCTATTGTAAAGAAAAACCACAGCAGGTCATCGTGGGGCTGGGTATTAAGGACTTTGACGTGGAGGGTCGCTATTTATGCATCGATTTCGCCGATTACAGCGTGGTGTCACTGTATTTACCCTCAGGCTCCAGCGGTGAGGAACGGCAACAAGTGAAGTTTGATTTTATGAGTGCCTTTTTGCCGCATCTGCAGGAATTGCGTGCCACAGGCTGTGAGGTGATCGTTTGCGGTGACTGGAATATCGCCCATAAGGAAATCGACCTCAAAAACTGGCGCGGCAACAAGAAAAACTCCGGCTTTCTGCCCGAAGAGCGCGCCTGGCTAACCCGTGTATTTGATGAGGCAGGCTTTGTCGATGTATTCAGGGCAGTACATCCCGAACTGGAAGCTTATACCTGGTGGTCGAATCGCGGACAGGCCTGGGCAAAAGATGTCGGCTGGCGCATTGATTATCAAATTGCAACGCCTGGTTTGGCAGCCCTGGCGCATGCAGCCGAAATCTATAAGGAACAAAGATTTTCAGACCATGCGCCCTTGACGATTGATTATCAATTACACGAAGATCCGCCATGAGCGAACTATTCATTTCCGAATCGAGTGCCAGGCTGCGTATTTTGCTGGCCGCAGGCTATGCGCTGTTTATCGCCTATGTCAGCCTGTCGCCTTTTTCCGGCTGGCGTGATCAGGGACTGAGCTTTATAGATGTGCTGCAGATGCCCTTGCTGGAAACCTTTACGCCGTTTGATGCCGTGGTTAATCTGTTGGCTTATATCCCTTTCGGCTTTATAGTCGGATTGGCACTGCGTGCACGATTTGGTATGACCGTCAGCGTGATTGTTGCCGTAGCGTGTGGACTGGCCTTATCCTCCGGCATGGAATATGTGCAAATGTATCTGCCTGCACGCATCAGCTCCAACCTGGACATGCTCACGAACAGTACCGGCACCTTGTTGGGCGCCCTGCTGGCTGTCAGCGCCACCTCATGGAGATGGCTTCATACAGCACTGGTACGCTGGCGCAGAGGCCTGTTTCGTCTTGGCCCGGAAATGGATTTTGGCCTAGCACTGCTCACACTTTGGATATTCGGACAAATTAATCCGACCTTGCCAATGCTGGGTCATGTGTTTATCAGCGAAGCAGCGCGTCAGCCTTTTGCGGCGCCCATGCCACAACCGTTCCTCTGGCTGGAAGCTGCGGTTGTAATGTTAAATCTGTTAATGCTGGGGGTGCTGTTGCTGACTTTACTGCGTGCGCGACGAAGCGTCGTGACATCTTTGCTGGTAATATTGAGCGTGGTAGCACTGATCAAATTTATCGCGGCAGCCATTTTATTGAAATCATGGGCATTATTGCTGTGGATTAACGGCGAGGCGATGCTCGGCATTTTGCTGGGCATCTCAGTGCTCTTTATGATCTATTCGCAGTCACGCAGAACCGTGATTATTTTTGGTGTTATCGTGACATTAAGCGATTTCATCGCTATTAATTTTGTGGTAGATGGCAACAGCCCTGCTGCAGCCATGTCCATCTATCACTGGCATTATGGACACTTACTCAATTACAACGGACTTGCGCAAACCATCACCCTGATTTTCCCGGTGCTGCTGCTGTTTCATTTATGGCGGGCAGTAAAAGCCGGGAATAATTGACAACGGACAACGGAGACAGCCTATGAGTTATTTCGACAAACATGTATTTTTCTGCACCAATCAGCGCGAAGATGGCAGCGCCTGCTGCGCGGATCACGGGGCGCAAAAAGCACGCGATTATGTAAAAAACAAGGTTAAGCAACTCGGCATCAACAATCCGGAAAACACTATCCGCATCAATTCCGCCGGCTGTCTTAATCGTTGTGATGAGGGACCGGTGATCGTGATTTATCCCGAAGGCACCTGGTACACTTATGTGGATGAAAGCGATCTTGATGAAATCATCGAAAAACATCTGAAAAACAGCCGCATCGTTGAGAGACTAAAAATATGAGCATGATGAAACTGGACATTACCGGCCCCGCAGGACAGCTCGAAGGCGTGCTGCATCTGCCCAAGGGAGAGCCGCGGGCCATAGCCGTGATAGCACATCCTCTGCCCACCATGGGCGGCACGATGGACAACAAGATCGTCACTACGCTGGCCAAAACCTTTACTGAACTGGGTTTTGCCGCATTGCGTTTTAACTTTCGCGGCGTGGGTGCCAGCACGGGTAAATTTGATAACGGCGATGGCGAAATGCAGGATCTGCTGGCAGCCATCAACCATGCGCAGGATAGCTTTAGCGATTTGCCGCTAATACTGGCAGGCTTTTCTTTCGGCGGCTATGTTGCGGCATGCGCGGCCGAACAGGTAAAAACGCACAAACTGGTACTGATCGCTCCCGCTGTCGCTCGTTTTGCGATGCCGGCTGTGCCGCCCGATACGCTGGTGATTCACGGTGAGCTTGATGAAGTCATCCCGCTGGCCGATGCACTGGACTGGGCTCGGCCTCAACATCTGCCCATCGTGGTATTTCCTGAGGCCGGGCATTTTTTTCACGGCAGGTTGAACTTGCTCAAACAGACCTTATTGCGCGAATTCAACGGATGCAAGATTTGAACAGCTGACCATGAATAATGTCATCAGCGCCAGAAACCTGGTAAAAGTCTATGCAGGGGAACGTGTTGTAGATGGCATTAGCCTCAACATTGTACGGGGCGAATGCTTCGGTTTACTGGGTCCCAACGGTGCGGGAAAAACCACCACGTTACGACTGCTGTTAGGTTTGATTGCGCCCGATGGCGGTGCGATTGAATTACTGGGTTACCCCATCCCCGGGCAGGCCAGAACAGCAAGGCTGCGGGTGGGCGTAGTCCCGCAGATCGATAATCTTGATCCGGATTTTACCGTTGCAGAAAATCTGCTGGTATATGGCCGGTATTTCGGCATGAAGGATAGCGACATCGAAGCGCGCCTGCCCGAGCTGCTGGAGTTTGCTAATCTGACCCATAAACGCGATGTCAAAGTACCCGCCTTGTCGGGCGGCATGAAACGACGTCTGACGCTGGCGCGTGCGCTGGTGAATGATCCTGATGTCATTTTTCTTGACGAACCCACCACAGGCCTTGATCCTCAGGCACGTCACCTGATCTGGCAACGGCTGCGGGAACTCACCGCGCGAGGCAAGACCCTGATATTAACCACGCACTTTATGGATGAAGCTGAACGGCTCTGCCATCGTCTGGCCGTGATGGACAACGGTCGCATCATCAGTCAGGGCTCACCCGCAGATCTCATTGCAAACAATATTGAACCCCAGGTCGTCGAAGTGTTCGGCGAACAGGCGGGCTGCTGGGCTAAAAACCATGCAGCCCTGCATACGGAGCGCATCGAAGTCAGCGGAGAGTCGGTTTTTTGTTACCTGAATGAAGCACAGCCGTTGCTGCTCGAATTAAAAGCTCATCCCGAACTGCGCTACCTGCATCGCCCGGCCAATCTGGAAGATGTATTCCTGAAATTAACCGGACGGGAAATGCGCGAATGAAAACGAATATTTTTGCATTGCCGCAGTTGAGCCTGCGTTTCATCCCCGTCTGGCGCCGCAACTATATGGTCTGGAAAAAAATGGCCATCCCTTCTGTGCTGGGTCATCTGGCTGATCCTGTAATCTACATGCTGGGACTGGGCTATGGACTGGGCGGCATGTTGCCGCAAATCGGCGGCATGTCCTATATCACTTTCCTGTCGGCAGGCACCGTGTGTTACAGCACCATGAACAGCGCCAGCTTCGAAGCGCTCTATTCGGCTTTTGCGCGCATGCAGGAACAGCGCACCTGGGATGCGATACTCAATACACCGACCACGCTGGATGACATCGTGCTCTCGGAAATTTTCTGGGCCGCGAGCAAAAGTCTGTTGTCTGGTGTTGCGGTATTGATGGTGATCTGGTTGTTAGGCCTGTCGCATTCGCCGTTATTGCTGTGGATTATTCCCTTGTCCTTGCTGGTCGGACTGTGTTTTTCCGCGATGGGACTGATCGTGACAGCCCTGGCGCCGGGCTATGAATTCTTCATGTACTACTTCACGCTGGTGATCACGCCGATGACATTGCTGTGCGGCGTATTCTTCCCGGTCGATCAACTGCCGGCAAGTTTGCGTCTTGTCTCAGCCATTCTGCCGCTGACTCATGCCGTCAGTCTGGCTCGTCCCCTGCTGAACGGCCTTATCCCCGCTGCCATACTGACGGATATAGCCGTACTGGCAGTTTATGCGCTGATTTGTTATTACATCTGTCTGGTATTGTTCAGAAAACGCATGGCACAATAAGTAACTGATGTTACGCAGAGATTGGTAGGACTTTCGTAAAGTGGTTATAAGACCGGATTTTTTCTGCGCAAGGCGTATCCGTCTCACCCCCTGAGCGCCGCCGAAGATAGGCAGCAAACAGCGGAGTTGTTGGATGAA
>CAIWRI010000154.1 GCA_903915035.1 uncultured Nitrosomonadales bacterium
AAACCACGTGTGCCGAAGCCTGTTTGGTTAAGACTGCTGTCTGTCAGGCCGCCTTTGAATGCTGCGTTAGAGCCAGAATAAGCTGCTGCGCTTGTTGCGATAGAGCAAGATGCAAGACTGTCGTTTTTAATCGTTGCGAAATCAGCATAGAAGCTGGTACGCTTGGACATGCTGTAATCAGCACCAATGCTGGTTTTCTTGCAACTGTTGTTAGCGAACTGATCATCTTTAACAGATGCAAATGACGCTTTCAGGCGAATGCTTTCAGTCACTGGAGCTACTGCGCCGATCAGGTAGGATTTTTGATCAAGATTCAATCCAGCTAAAGCTGCAGAAGACTTGATAGTGTCGTACATACCCATCACTTTGACAACGCCAAAGTCATAAGAACCCGCTACATCGAAAATCTTCAGATCGCCACCAGTTGATTTCACATTAGCTGCTTCGTAGTTAAGCAGAACGTCTACAGGACCGGCATTGTATTCAGGACGGATTGCATACAGACGTGCATCGCCAACGTTGCCGCTAGCTTCATTGCCGGTCAGGTTATTTGAATAAGCAACCAAAGCGCTGAAACCACTGAAATTAGGTGAAATGTAAGCAACTGCATTGTCTGCACGAGCTTGATTACCGATCAGGGAACCAAAGTTACCCACAGTGCCGCCTGCGAACGGGTCAAATTTTACTGACACGCCATAACGGTCGCCTTCCAGACGACCACCAACAAACGTACCAGTATCGCCAGTTATACCCACATAGCTATGACGATTCCAGAATGGTGCGGATTGAACACCAGTAACGGCAGTTCCAGATGCAGTAGATTTAGGAGCACCATTGCCCATCGAACCGCTGTTATTGTTGTCGATGTTAATGCCGTATTCCAGTTCGAAGATAGCTTTGTAGCCATTGCCCAGATCTTCAGAACCCTTGAAACCCAAACGGCTACCGGCTGAGATGCCTGAGTTGAATGAAGTTTTACCTTGGTCTTTTGGATTTTGAACGCCGCTTTGGCCAGCTTGATTCAACATACCGTAATCCAATACACCATACAGGGTTGTTGAATCAGTATCAGCGAAAGCTGGAGCGGAAATTGCGGCTGCGATAGCCAGTGCGATAAGTTTCTTTTGCATATTAAACCCCTTAAAATTTGTGCTGACAGTCCAATGACTGCCGCCTGAAACAAAGTTCAACTGCTGGAACTTCTGGACGCTATTATCCATGTCACAGCTTTAAGGGCAAATAAATCTGTAAAAACTGTGGTTTTTTTGCAACAAGAGAGAAACAGGGGATAAGGGAGAATGGAGAATGGGAAGTGGAAAGTGGGAAGTGGAAAGTGGAAAGTGGGAAGTGGGAAAATGGAAGCGCATCAGCGGGATGAAGGTGCCGCAATGTCAAACAGCGTCCAATAGTTTCCACCCCAGTATGTAATCATCCGGCATTTTTGCCGGGGGTATCTGGCGTGTTTTATATGGACATGATTTACGAAATTCGTAGACGTCATCTGGTGCAGAAGCAAACCCTCTCAGCCATTGCCCGCGACATGGGCTTATCCCGCCCGACCGTGTGCAAGCATCTCAATACGATCGAAGAACCGAAGTACAAGCGAGATCAACCGCTATCACCCAAGCTGGGTAAATTTGAAGCACAGCTAGTCGCCTGACTGAGTGACGAGGCCAAGCTTCCCAGGCCACGCCGTCGCACCGCTCACAGATTGTTCGAAGGGTTACAGGAAATCGGTTATCTCGGTGCCTATGACAGCGTGCAGCGCTTGGTCAAGCGCTGGAAATCCGGCAACACAGGCCCGAAGCTGAGCGAAGCATTTGTACCGATGGCGTTTCAACCAGCCGATGCCTGTCAGTTTGACTGGAGTCAGGAGCAGGTCGAACTGGGCGGCATTATGCTGACCATCAAGGTGGCACATTTCCGCATGGCTTACAGTCGTCAGATGTTCGTGGCGGCCTACCCGCGAGAAACACAGGAGATGGTGCTGGACGCGCATAATCGCGCCTTCGCCTTCTTCGGCGGGGTACCGGCACGACTGATCTACGACAACCTCAAGACGGTGGTCGATACCGTCTATACCGGCAAGGAACGTCAGTTCAACCGGCGCTTCTTAACGCTGGCCAATCACTACCTGTTTGAACCGGTCGCCTGCACACCTGCCTCCGGTTGGGGCGAGGCAGGGTTTAGCAAAGTATACTTTGCGCCGCCGCAGCCGATCCTGTGTGCAAACAGGACCGTGGGGCGCGGAGCGAAGAAGAAAGTGTACCTTTTAGTCAGGGTAATGAAGGGTAGCAAGACTGTATGAAAAGAAGTTAGCGACTCCTATGCCAGATTTTCGGCCCAATGGCATTACCAGCATATTCCAAGCAATGATGATTTTGTTGCTATCCTCGGTTATCATTCGCATACCAATTCTTTCAAGCATAGATGAACGACAACAACGAAAAACTGCGCATCGACAAATGGCTGTGGGCGGCGCGTTTTTACAAAACCCGCAGTCTGGTTGTTCATGCGATTGAAAACGGCCGCGTATTGATGGACGGGGTACGCGTCAAGCCCGCTAAAACGATAGCCGTGGGAGACAAGATGGTGCTGCATTTCGGCGAGACGCGCTTTGACGTGGAAGTGCTGGCGCTGTCTGACAAGCGCGGTCCGGCAACTGTTGCACAGTTACTCTACCGTGAAAGCGATGAAAGTCGCGAGCGACGCGCACGCATCGCCGAGCAACATCAACTGGCACCCGAAGTTTTCGACTACAAGCCGACTCGACGCGACCGGCGTGAAATCGAAAAATTCAGATATGGTAAGTAAACAGCTGACAGGCAGACGGCAGAAATGGCGTAGCCGTGCAGTCAATTTTTTGCTGTTCGTGGTGGCTATGGCCGCCGTCCGCGCCTGGCAGCAACGCGACATGGTCAGCGGTCCGGCACCTGTTTTACAGGGTGTCACGCTATCAGGTCAGCCATATTTGTTGCCGGCACATCCGGGGCACCCGGTGCTGGTACAGTTCTGGGCAAGTTGGTGTCCGATCTGTCGGGCAGAGCAGGATTTCATCGCTGCGATTGCCCATGATGACCCGAACGTGATTACCATAGCGATGCAGAGTGGCAAGTCAGAAGAAGTTGTTCAACACATGCAGGCGCAGGGTATCAGTTTTCCGGTCTTGAATGATGCAGATGGCAGCATTTCACGCGCCTGGGGCGTACATGCTGTTCCGGTTAGTTTCATCATTACGCCTGACGGCAATGTAAAGTTTATTGAAGTCGGCTACACCACCGGGATCGGCCTGAAACTGCGCAAGTGGCTGGCAGGCATTAATCTGCCACTCTGAGTAATAAACCCTTCAGATATGCACCTTCGGGAAAACTGAGCAGCACCGGATGATCTGAGCTTGCGTGCAGATGCCGGACAATCTGCGCATCCACACTCGCGTCGAGCGCGGCACCCGCGATGATTTTCTGGAATAATTCTTCGCTGATACCTCCTGAGCAGGAGTAAGTGAACAGCAGTCCGCCCGGACGCAGCAGTTTGAAAGCCAACAGATTAATGTCCTTATAACCGCGCGCGGCTTTTTCGGCAAACGCAGCAGTTGGTGCAAATTTGGGCGGATCGAGGATAATCATGTCGAAACTGCGCCCTTGATCGCGTAGTTTGCGCAAGGCGACAAATACATCGACCACCTGCCATTCGGCATGACTGGCATTAAGCCCGTTGCGGCTCAGATTTTCCTCTGCGATATGCAGTGCGTCGCCTGATGCATCCATAGACAGCACCGACTTTGCACCACCACGCAAGGCATACAATGAAAAACCACCGGTATAGCAAAAGCAGTTGAGCACGTCACGACCCGATGAGAGTGTTTCGGTCAGCGCACGGTTGTCGCGCTGATCCAGATAAAAGCCGGTTTTCTGGCCTTCTGCCACGTCTACCTTGAAGTGCAAACCATGTTCAACTACTTCTACCGTCTCAGGCAAATTGCCACGCAGTAGGCCATTACGCAATTTCAGTCCTTCCAGCGTGCGGGAGTCCGAATCCGACCGTTCGTAAATGCAGGAGGGCGTGCAAAGCGCCTGCAAACTGTCGGCAATGACTTCGCGCCAGTACTCTGCTCCCGCGCTGCCGATTTGCATCACCAGTACGTCACCATATTGATCCACGATCAGACCCGGCAGTCCGTCCGACTCCGCATGAATCAGACGCATGCCGCTACTGTTCTTTGCAAGATTCAATTCTTGTCGTGCAGCTATTGCCGTTGCGATCTTAAGGCGAAAGAATTCCGCATTGACGGTATCGCCCTCGCGCCAGGACCAGACCCGCGCGGTGATTTGAGAGGCGCTATTATAAGCTGCCCAGGCGAGAAATTTTCCCTCTGCATCGCGTACCGGCAAAGTGCTGCCGTTGACAGGCGCACCGTCTACGCGTTCAACTGCGCCGGAAAACACCCAGGGATGACGGCGCAGCAAGGATTTTTCGCGCCCCTCACGCAGCACAATGGCGGGCTGCGCATTGGCGTTCCCCGCAACGGGCGAACTGCGTGGAATATTAGCCGGTGCCTCGGACGGACGCGTATCCCGCTGAGTGCGTTTACGAAAATCGCGATTGCCCTGGGATGCGCGATGCGGAGTGGAAGGGCTACGTTTAGTTGTCATGATTTTCTCTTGGCGCGCGGATGTGCTGCGTCATAAATTTTGCTTAAATATTGGAAATTGAGGTGAGTAACTGCACCACGCGCGGTGACATGCGCGCCTTGTTGTCTTCTGCTGTCACGCGCAACCCGAACAGGGCTTTGCCACATATTGAGTCAGGCGTGACTGCCGGAATATCGACCATGCACAGCCATTGAAAATACGCCTGGCTACTTCGACATTGCCCGGAACAGGCTCTTCGGCGGACGCTCATGACAGACTCCGGGACTTAGTGTTCGAGGTACGGATGCAGCGCGCTGGCGACAGCTTCGCTGATACGTTGCAGGAATACTGTGCCCATGCCGGGATAAAAACGTTGCTTTTCCTCGGAAGCCATTACCAGCATGCCTGCTGAAACAATGCCGGCATGCAAGGGTAAATAGGCGAATGAATGCAATAGCTGTGCGCTCTCGCCAAACCAACTGGCTGTGTCGTGCACTGCCTGAGGCAGGCAAAACGGTTTGTCGTGTGTATCGCTGAACACCAATAACTCCATGTCGGGCGGCGTGATTTGCCACAGGTGCATCGCGACATGCGGTACTGAAAAAAGATCGCGTAACAGATGAACAATCATTTCCTGCAAGGTGGGCAGGTCACGGGCGGCAAACAGCGACAGGGTGAATTCATGCACCTTGTGTTGTAGCGCGTCATTTTTTTTGGCGAACTCAATCATGTCGTGCAGTTGCTTCTCCAGCAGCTTGTTTTTCTCACGCAAGGCGATCATTTGACGTTCGGAAAGCGAAATCGTCCGTCCGCCGTACGGGTGAGGCAAGGTGATTTGCGCCAGCAACTCGACATGTTGCTCGAAGAACATTGGCGTATTCAACAAATAATGTGCAACATCTTCTGAATTCATGCTCATACCTTATAAATTAATTTCGCCTGAAAATACACTGACTGCCGGCCCTGTCATCAATACGTATTCACCGTCCCAGGCGATGTTAAGTGTGCCACCATGCGTAGCCACGGTTACCGGACTATCCAGCAGACCTCGCCTTATACCTGCCACTGCCGCAGCGCAGGCGCCTGTCCCGCAGGACAGCGTTTCGCCGGAACCTCGTTCATATACCCTCAATCGCACGTGCTGCCTGTCCATGACCTGCATGAAGCCCGCGTTGACGCGTTTCGGAAAACGCGGGTGCTGTTCGATCAGCGGACCCATAGTCGCCACATCAGCCGCTTCGACATCTTCAACCACTTGCACAGCGTGTGGATTGCCCATGGAAATCGCACTGATCATCAGTCGGTGACCGTCAATATCGAGCGGTTCACTTATCTCGCCCGCACCATCGGTGAATGGCAGTCGCGCCGCATCAAAAACCGGTTTGCCCATGTTTACCGTCACCCGACCATCCTCTTCCAGTCGCGGCCTGATTAAGCCATTAAGTGTTTCGACCACGATTTCGGCTTTTCCGGTCAGTTTCTGATCATGTACGAAACGCACGAAGCAGCGTGCGCCGTTGCCGCACTGTTCCACTTCACCGCCATCTGCATTGAAAATGCGATAACGAAAATCTGCACTCGAATCATGCGCCTTTTCTACCATCAGGATCTGGTCGCATCCGACCCCGAAATGCCTGTCGGCAAGTAGTCGCAATTGGTCGCTGCTTAACGATATGTGCTGGCGTATGGCATCGAGCACCACAAAATCGTTGCCGGCACCGTGCATCTTGGTAAATTTCAATAACATTGCAAAGCCTCTGTAAAACTGCTGTTTATTTCAGCAGGCGGGTGTGTAATTCTTCATGCCGGAAGCAATCCATGGTGTGGTCATTAACCATGCCAGTTGCTTGCATCAGGGCATAGCATATCGTCGTTCCGACAAATTTGAAGCCACGGCGTTTTAATTCACGACTCATTGCATCTGAAACTTCGCTGCTCGCCGGTACTTCATCTCCGCTGCGCCAGGCGTTTTGCACAGGCTTCCCGTCTGTAAACCGCCAGATAAAGTTGTCAAAACTGCCGAACTCATTCTGCATAAGCAGGTATTTCTGCGCATTGGCAACTGCCGATTGCAGTTTGAGGCGGTTGCGTACGATGCCGGAATTGTTCATCAATGCGGCTATTTTATCAGTGTCATAGGCAGCTATGCGCGACACATCGAAATTATCGAAGGCTGCGCGATAGTTTTCGCGTTTTCGCAAGATGGTAATCCAGCTCAAACCTGCCTGTGCACCTTCCAGAATCAGAAATTCAAACAGACGCTGATCATCGTGGAGCGGCACACCCCATTCAGTATCATGGTATTGACGGTATAAAGCATCGCTGCCCGGCCAGACGCAACGCGGTTTTTCAGTAAATATCATGGCAGCATACTGCTCGCATCGCGCCACAGACAGCGGTTCATCACGACGACGATTCCCGCCTGTTGCGCGCGCAGTGCTGCGGCCTCGTGTATTACCCCGTCTTGCAGCCAAAGTCGTTTGATGCCTGTTTGTATACAGGCATCCACGATGGCGGGAACATGTTCGGCGGCACGGAACACGTCGACAATATCGGGCAGTTCAGGCAGACTTTGCAGATCCGGCCAGGCTTTCTCGCCCAGCACTTCAGTGAGCATCGGTCTTACCGGAATAATGCGATAGCCCAAGCTTTGCAGGCTGCGCGCCACCCTGAAGCTGGGACGCGACTCATTGGCAGAAAGCCCTACCACTGCGACGGTGTGGATCTGCTGCAGCAGCATACGGAGGGTTTGATTATCCGGATTGGTAAACATTTAGTGACAGGCTTATGATATGCAGTGGTTTGATTCGTGTGATTTTACTACATCAGGCATGGACGTAAGCGCTAAAAAAAGCTATGCTGCGCACCCACTTTCCAATATCACTTCAAACTGCGCGATCAGGTGCCGCTTTTGTCAGCATGCGCCCGTAGCTCGTTTGGATCGAGTATTAGTTTCCGAGGCTTGCCGAGGATGGTGTAGAATGACCGTTGGTTCACTAAGTAATTTTCACGTTTTCTCAATACGCGCTCGTAGCTCAGATGGATAGAGTATCGGTTTCCGAAGCCGAGGGTCGTGGGTTCGACTCCCGCCGAGCGCACCAAATACCCCGCCTGAAACGTCCTTCTAGCCCTTATGGCTATATAGCATAAGGGTTTTTTTACGTCCTGAATGTGCCTGAATGCCCCTGTTGAAGCCTGGTTTATTTTGGGGTATATTCCGGGGCGTACCGCTTGCCCCTGTGTCCGACTGCTTGTCGCATCAAAAAATTAACCTTGAGGTGTCGGCGACAATGGGAATACGTTATTCAGAAGCATTTATCAAGCAGGCGTTATTCAATTAAAACCGGAATTTATCATGCAAATACTCACCCTTACCCGCCCTGATGACTGGCATTTGCACTTGCGTGACGGTGCGCTGATGCAATCGGTACTGCCTGATACGGCCAGACAGTTTGCCCGTGCGATTGTCATGCCCAATCTCAGACCGCCGGTGACGAGTACCGCACAGGCGATGGCATACCGTTCAAGGATTATCGCAGCACTGCCACAAGGTGCAAAGTTTGATCCTCTGATGACTTTGTATCTGACCGACAACACCACCGCCGATGATATCCGCCAGGCAAAGGCCAGAGGCATTGTACATGCGGTGAAGCTGTATCCGGCAGGCGCTACCACCAATTCCGATGCCGGTGTGACCGACATTCGTAAAACTTATCCTGCACTGGAAGAAATGCAGCGCTGCGGTATGCCGCTGCTGGTCCATGGTGAAGTGACAGATGCAGGTATAGATATATTTGATCGCGAAGCGGTTTTTATTGATCGCGTGATGCAACCCCTGCTACGCGACATGCCAGAACTGCGCGTGGTTTTCGAACATATCACCACCAAAGATGCAGCGCAATTTGTGACCCATGCGCCGGACACGATCGCCGCGACGCTCACACCGCAACATCTGCTATATAACCGCAATGCCATGCTGGTGGGTGGTATAAGGCCTCATTTTTATTGTTTGCCGATACTAAAGCGCGAAACTCACCGCGAGGCGTTATTGAAAGCGGCCACCAGCGGCAGCACGAAATTTTTCCTGGGAACAGACAGCGCGCCTCATGCTCAACACACTAAGGAAAATGCCTGCGGTTGTGCCGGTTGCTATACGGCGCATACGGCACTTGAATTGTACGCGCAAGCCTTTGATGCTGCCGATGCGCTGGACAAATTGGAAGGTTTCGCCAGTTTTTATGGCGCTGACTTTTATCGTCTGCCTCGAAATACAGATACCATCAAGTTACGCCGTGAAGACTGGCAAGTACCTGATTCAGTTGGCTTTGGCGAACATCGTCTGGTGCCGCTATGTGCCGGGGAAACCTTGAAATGGAAGCTTGTTGATTGATGTTGCAGTTGATTGACAATTGACCTGCATATAAACGGCCATGATAAAATTCCAATGGGATACAGCGAAAGCGGCTTCAAACAAGAAAAAACATGGTGTCTCGTTTGAAGAAGCACAATCAGTTTTGGCTCTTGATATGTTTTGGAGTTAAGTCCCTCCGCTTACGCCAATCAAATACGTATTGAGCTTGAGTATCTGCTGGATCCTGTTCCAATGACAAAAGAAGACGGTAACGGGAAGTCATCGGACTTAAAGCTTTACGATCGCATTAATATTTTTACCAAAAATGAACTTGTAAGTGGGAAGCCGTTGATGGCGTTAATAGCGGCGGACGAAGTGATGCTGGAATATCGCCAGTGATGCATTTGTATTTTTCAACGGCAGCGTAACAGGAGCCGGGTGATGCAGTCGAGCATCCGGGGTTGCAATAACTTGGTTTGGGATATCATTTTACCGTTGATGTAGATGAAGTCTTGGCACGAATTCGTAATCAGCCGCTGGCATGGTATCCTCTTGGAACGAATTTGCGGTGTTGCCACCTTAAGCATTTCCATTATGGTGTTATTTATCGCATACGCGGCAAACAGGCTGGAATCCTGGCTATCACCCACGACGGTCGCAGCCTTGGATATTGGCGCAATAGAAAAATCAGAAGGAGTACAAAGACATGACAATTTCTTCCTATCTGGATAACAGGCCTGTGTTGGGTGACCGGGTCTATTTGCATCCTTCCTGCCAGGTGATCGGCGATGTGAAAATCGGCGACGACAGTTCGGTCTGGTGTAATACCGTGTTGCGCGGCGATGTGAATCATATCGTAATCGGACGCGGCAGCAACGTGCAGGATCTGAGTATGGGGCATGTGTCGCACAAGACGACCAGCAAACCGGAGGGCTCGCCCTTGATTATCGGCGATTATGTGACTATCGGTCATTCGGTGATATTGCATGGTTGCATGATAGGCGACGAATGTTTTATCGGCATGGGTTCCATTATCATGGATGATGTGATAATCCCCGAGCGGGTGATGATAGGCGCGGGCAGTCTGGTCTCCCCGGGTAAAGTGCTGAAGAGTGGCATGTTGTATGTGGGGCGTCCTGCAAAAGCCGTGCGTGCACTGACAGAAGAAGAGCTCATCCACCTGCGTTATTCCGCCGGGCATTACATGCGCGTAAAGGATAATCACCTGGCTACGCCTGAACAATTGAAAGTAACTTGAAATGACAAATCCAAACGAGCATAGTGCAGAAGCGCCTTCATCTTACCCGGGTAATTCTGTGGGGGATATCACGCCGGCAGGCGATAATTTAGCAGTGAGCCATGTCCGTCCCCCTCTTTACAATCCTCTTCCGGAGGGCGAAGAGGCCGATAAATCGTTACGCGAGTCTCAGGCTAACGAAATTCTGCGCGCGAAGCTGAACCTGGAAACGGCGCAAATGGCTTGGAGCGAGATGCAGCGTTATTTTGCCAGCGGTGCTGCAATTTATATTTCGCCATCCCTCGATCTGGTCGAGGCGGCATTGCAGATGTCCGAGGATAACACCACATTAATCGGCGAATGGATGGCTGCGGGTCAGTTTGGCAAGGTAACGGATGAGCAAGCGCGTATCTGGTTAGAGGCAGATGAGACACTTTGGGTGGTGGTCATCAGTCCCTGGGTGCTGGTGCAACCGGTTACAAGTCAACGGCAATGATCTCGGCACACGGATGGTTTTACTGGGCTTTACTATCGGCAATCTTTGCAGCGATGACGGCCATTTTCGCCAAAATCGGGCTGCAAGGCATCAATTCGGATTTTGCGACGCTGATCCGCACCTTTGTGATAGTGCTGGTACTGTCATGCTTTGTTTATTACACGGGAAAATGGAGCAACCCGTTTGCACTCGGTCAAAAAACATGGTTTTTTTTGAGTTTGTCGGCGCTTGCGACCGGCGCATCCTGGGTATGTTACTTTCGCGCACTGCAAATTGGTGAGGCCTCAAAAGTTGCCCCTGTCGACAAGTTCAGTGTGGTGCTGGTCGCCATTTTTGCCGTTATATTTTTGGGCGAACGCCCGCAGCTCAGAGAGTGGCTGGGGATTTTATTAGTGACAGCCGGTGTGCTGGTACTGAGCCTGGGAAAATAGCTATACTTTTTTGTGCAACATGTTCTCAATTTGCTCGCACAGCGTTTTGAGAATTTTGATGCTGGCAAAGTATTTGTCGTTGGCTTCAACCAGCGTCCACGGTGCTATTGCGGTGCTGGTTCTGTCCATCATATCGCACACTGCAGCTTCGTACTCATCCCACTTTTCGCGGTTGCGCCAGTCCTCCGCTGTGATTTTGAAGTGTTTGAAGGCAACCGCCTCACGCTCTTTAAATCGTTTGAGCTGTTCTTCACGGCTGATAGTCAGCCAGAATTTAACCAGAACTATGCTGTGGCGAACTAACTGCGACTCGAAATCGTTGATTTCGCCATAGGCACGCATCCAGTTGGCTTCAGAACAAAGTTTTTCAACGCGTTCCACCAGTACACGACCATACCAGGAACGGTCAAAGATGGTAAACCGCCCGCGTCTGGGAATATGCCGCCAAAAACGCCACAGATACGGCTGTGCGCGTTCTTCCTCGGTCGGTGCGGCAATCGGGATGACGTTATAATAGCGCGCGTCCAGTGCACCTGTAATACGGCGAATAGCGCCCCCCTTACCCGCAGCGTCATTGCCCTCGAACATGGCAATAACGGTGATCTTCTTGAACGACGGACTGCGCGTTAACAGCGCAAGTGTGCCCTGGTATTTTTCCAGCTCGTCCTGATACGCTTTCTTGCTGATTTTCTGATCAAGATCAAGCGACTTTAAAATATTCAACTTATCGATAGAAGGCAGCGGGGGGGGCGCTGAGATTTCCTCTCTTCTTGTGGCAGCTTCATCCAGCCGTTTTCGTATGGCTTCCAGCATGACTTTGCCCACAGTGAGACTGCGGTAATAAGAATCAAAACCCTCTACTATGGTCCACGGGGCTTCAGCCGTACTGGTGTGACGGATGACGCTCTCCCCGACAACATGAAATTTGTCATATTTCTTGTAATGCTGCCAATCGCGTTTTGTCACACGCCAGCGTGTTTTTGGATCATTTTCAAGCAGCTTCAATCGCTTGCGTTGTTTGTCCCGTGATAAATGCATCCAGAACTTGAGGATCAACGCGCCTTCGTCAACCAGCATGGTTTCCATGCGTCTTGCGCGTTCTAGGCCTTGATCAAGTTCGGCCGTCTTTATCTCGCCCTGCACACGCTTGATGATAGGCCAGGTATACCAGGAGCCTAAAAAAATACCGGTTCTGCCCTTAGGTGGCAGTTCACGCCAGAAACGCCACATCATCGGGCGATCCAGTTCTTCGTCGGATGGTTTTCCCATGCCATGCGTCTGCAAATAGCGGGGATCCATCCATTCGTTGAGCAGGTTGACTGTCTCGCCTCGTCCCGCGCCATCAACGCCACCGATCAGGATGATGAGCGGAAATTGTGCCAGGTTCGCCATGTCCAACTGGGCATCGAGCAACGCCGCACGCAGCGCCGTCACTTCCTTGTCGTAGATGTCTTTATCTATCTTGTGACCAAGTTCGGCAGATTCAAACATAACCTTTTCCCACCGGTTTGCAGTGCGACTCCTACAGAAAGTCTGGTGTGACGACCAGGCGCAAGGTCATTTCAGGTACGCCTTCGTGACGGCTTAGCCACCATAGGCCGCATTTTTTGATACGTAATGAATCATCTCCGCAGCCTAGCAGTTGTGCTGCAACAGCGCCTAAAGTCGGTTGATGTCCGACCACCAGCACACTTCCGCCGGCATTTGGCCAATGTACGGCCTGCAGTACAGCATGAACGGATGCGCCCGGTGCGATAGCGGGAGCTGTGATGAAATTCTTGCTAAGCGCCGCTGCGGTTTGTTGCGTTCGAATTGCCGGACTAACCAGAATACGGGTATCTGAGGGTAAGTGCTTGTGAAGAAAGTTCGCCATACTGCGCGCTTGTGCGTGACCTTTTACAGTCAATTTGCGCGACATGTCGTTCAGGCTGTCTTCAGCTTCCGCATGACGCCACAATATTATATTCATCATTCTCTCCTGCCGTTATCGGATCGTAATAATTCAGGCCTAGTATAAGTCGTATATACCGTTTGCAGAACAATATTTGTCAGAAAATTCTGCATGAGACGTGCTGAATCCGCAAACTTGTTCTTTACTGGCTGTCAGGCGGGCAGCAGCGCAATGGATGATGCAGTACTGGCAGTGGACGTCATCAAATTAACCGGGTTCAGGTTGCGTGCGGAGTTCCGGCGAGCTGTTCAAGCAGCTCGACCTGCGCACATTTTTTTGCCGCAAGACGGGATTGTTTGTGACGATACTGGCCATCGCTATCCATTTCCCAGGCCTGGGTATTGTCCTGCAGGTACGCTTTCAGTCCTTCATCAATCACGCGTTTCTTTAGTTTTTTGTCGAGAATGGGAAAGCAGACTTCGATGCGTCTGAAAAAATTACGATCCATCCAGTCGGCAGAAGACAGATAAATATCATGTTGCAAATCATTGCGGAAATAGAAGATGCGCGTGTGTTCAAGGAAGCGACCGATGATGGAACGTACCCTGATATTTTCTGACAGACCGGGAACGCCGGGGCGTAAGGCGCAGACGCCGCGCACGATCAGATCAACTTTTACACCGGCTTGCGAGGCTTCATAAAGGGCTGCGATAGTGCCAGGCTCCAGCAGCGCATTCATTTTGGCAATGATGTGGCCGCGCTTGCCTTCCTGGCTCAATCTGATTTCGTTTTTGATCGCAAGTAGTACTTTGGTATGCAGCGTGAACGGTGATTGCCACAAGTGGTTAAGTTCGCGAACACGTCCCAGGCTGGTCAGTTGACTGAATACCTCATTGGCATCCGCACAGATTTCCTCGTTACTGGTAAACAGGCCGAAATCGGTATAAAGTCTGGCCGTGCGCGGATGATAGTTGCCGGTCCCCAGATGTACGTAGCGTTTCAATTTTCCGTCTTCGCGGCGCACTACCATCAGCATTTTTGCATGGGTTTTGTGACCTACCACGCCATAAACCACATGTGCACCAACTTCTTCCAGACGATTTGCCCAGTTAATATTGGCTTCTTCATCGAATCTGGCCAGCAATTCCACGACCACGGTAACTTCTTTTCCCCCCTGGGCTGCGGAGATCAACGCTTCCATCAGCGCAGAGTCCGCGCCGGTGCGATAGACAGTCTGTTTGATAGCCACTACATCAGGATCGCTGGAGGCTTGTTGAATGAAGTTGATGACCGGCTTAAAGGACTGGTAAGGATGATGCAGTAAAATGTCGCTTTTGCGGATCACTTTGAACATGTCCGCGCCCTTTTTCTGCAATACGCCGGGCACACCGGGGGTGTACACCGGAAATTTGAGTTCGGCACGATCGACTTGTCCCGGAATTTCCATCAGTCGAACCAGATTGACTGGGCCTTGCACGCGATATAAATCATCCTGCGTCAACTTGAACTCTTTGAGTAGCAAGGCTTCGATCTGGGGCGAGCAATTGTCGGCAATTTCCAGGCGTACAGCATCGCCGAAGTGACGCTGAGGTAATTCGCCCTGCAGGCTCAGACGCAAATTTTTAACTTCTTCTTCATCGACAAACAGATTGCTGTTTCGGGTGACGCGAAACTGGAAGCAGCCCAGTACTTCCATGCCGCTGAAGAGTTCATCGACATGTGCATGCAAAATCGAAGAAAGGAAAACAAAACCGTATTCGCAGTCGCTCAGTTCAGGCGGCATTAAAATGGTGCGCGGCAAAACGCGGGGTGCCTGAACGATCGCGCGAGTTGAGTTACGTCCGAAGGCATCACGTCCTTGCAACTCAACAGCAAAATTCAAACTCTTGTTGAGTACCCGTGGAAAGGGATGTGCAGGATCCAGACCGATCGGCGTTAATACCGGCATGACTTCACGAAGAAAGAAATCCTTGACCCAGGCTTTTTGAGCATCATTCCAGTGAGTACGTCGAAGAAATTTGATGCCATGCTGCGCCAGTGCAGGTGTAATTTCGGTATTAAACAACTGATACTGGTGGTCTATCAGTTGATGTGTCCTTTCGCGGACCAGTTTGAGTGTCTGATGGGCGGTCATGCCATCCGCCCCGGTTGATATGCTGCCAACCTTGATTTGTTCCATTAAGCCCGCCACGCGGATCTCAAAAAACTCATCCAGATTACTGCTGCCGATGCACAGATACTTCAAACGCTCCAGCAAGGGGATGGTGTCATCTTCTGCTTGCGCAACCACGCGTCGGTTGAACTCAAGTTGACCGAGTTCACGATTGAGAAATTGCTGCGGAGCGAATGAATTGGGCAAGTTAGTAAACCTTATTTATTTGGTGGGACATATCCGTCTGGCATTTGTGTCCCCGAGCTGAAGAAGTAACTCTCCATTTGGGTTACCAAAAATTTACGGGCAGCCAGATCGGCGAGATTCAGCCGATTTTCGTTTACCAGCATGGTCTGGAATTTGATCCATCCGGCCCAGGCTTCCTTGGAAACATTGTCAAAGATTTTCTGACCAAGCGGACCGGGGTAGGGCAGCCTGTCCAGTGCTTCGGCTTCGCGACCCAGTTTTACGCATTGAACCATTCTTGCCATGTTGTATAACTCCAATATAGTGATTATGTGACGCAATTGTGACAATTTAATGACAGCAGGATTTTTTGTAATGGCTGCCAGGCAAATTTAGACACCGTTCTGGTGCAGCAGGAACACCGTCGCCGATGCAGCAAGGCAATATATGCCGAACAAAGACCATCGCCCTTTTTCCAGCCAGCTTGAAAGCCATTTAAGTGCCATTAATCCAGCCAGAAAGCTGAACACCATACCCAGCAGGCTAGGCATAAACATCTGCGTCAGGCTCGCCATGGAGGTGGATTGTTGGTCATGCAGCAGTCGCATGACTTCGCGGATAATCACGGGCGGGGTCAGAACGACAGCCAGGGCGAAACTGAATTCTTCAATTTTTTGCCTTGGGATGCCTCTTATTAAACCGGCGGAGATCGTCGCTCCTGATCGCGAAAATCCGCGAAATGGCAGACAAATCCCCTGAACTGCGCCGATATAACAGGATTCCTTTATGTTTAGATTACGTTCATTTTTAACCGTTGCGCGATCCTTGATTCCGGCGTACATAATTAATACGCCAACAGTGGCCAGCGCTGCCGAGATCAGATTCATATTGCCAAAAAGTTGTTCAATTTGGGCATGAGGAATATCCTTCATGAAGAACTTTTCAATCAGAAACTTAAGCGCCAGCCCGGTAATCCCTGTCAATATGGTCGCCGCAGCGATATATTTAATTGCATTGAGGAAAACTTTTCTTGAAGAGAAAAAGCTCTCCTTCCAGGCTTTCCAGAAAAATAAAATAACAGCAAACATGGTGCCTGTGTGCAACATCACCAGCAACATCGTCATTTCCGGAGAGGTTGGATCAAGCCCCATCAGTTTTTCCGCCACAATTACATGAGCAGAGCTGGACACGGGTAAGAGTTCAGCCGCGCCCTGAATGATGGCAAGGATAATAATTTGTAAAATTGTCATTAGATTAAATTCCGATTAAAGTTGAAAACTTATCTGCTGGATTTTGCCAAAGCGATGCGCCAGTTTACCGCACGACGTTGTTCCTCATTCATTTCTATCCATCGCGTCACTTCCTCAAAGGTGCGCAGACAGCTGCGGCACACATTATCACCCAGAACGGTGGTGCAATGTCCGATACAAGGGCTCTCTGCGCTCACGATTGAAGCGTTCGCTGGCATCAGGATTTACTGTAAAGCTGACTACCCTTGGTGACGAACTCTATCGATTTCAGCTCCATGCCTTTGTTCAGCGCAGCGGCGTCGGTGAGTCCTTCCTTTGCGGCGAAGTCGCGTACATCCTGGGAAATTTTCATCGAGCAGAAATGCGGACCGCACATCGAGCAAAAGTGCGCGACCTTGGCGGATTCCTTGGGTAAGGTTTCATCGTGAAATTCGCGCGCGCGATCAGGATCCAGTCCCAGATTGAACTGGTCATCCCAGCGGAATTCGAAGCGCGCCTTGGACAAGGCATTGTCGCGTATCTGTGCGCCGGGATGGCCCTTGGCCAGATCTGCTGCGTGCGCGGCAATCTTGTAGGTGATAATGCCTTCCTTGACATCGGCCTTGTTTGGTAATCCCAGATGCTCTTTCGGTGTGACGTAGCACAACATCGCCGTGCCGAACCAGCCTATCATTGCCGCACCGATAGCTGAGGTGATGTGATCATAACCCGGCGCGATGTCCATGGTCAGCGGCCCTAAGGTGTAAAACGGTGCATCGTTACACCATTTGGCCTGCAAATCCATGTTTTCCTTGATCAGATGCATAGGCACATGGCCCGGGCCTTCTATCATCACCTGAACATCGTGTTTCCAGGCTACCTGAGTGAGTTCGCCCAGCGTTTTGAGTTCGGCTAATTGAGCTTCATCATTGGCATCATAAATAGAACCCGGACGCAGACCGTCCCCTAAGCTGAAGGTGACGTCATAGGCCTTCATGATTTCGCAGATTTCTTCGAAATGAGTGTATAAAAAGCTTTCCTTATGGTGCGCCAGACACCATTTTGCCATGATGGAACCGCCACGCGACACAATACCAGTCATGCGATTGGCCGTCATCGGCACATAGCGCAACAGCACGCCTGCATGAATGGTGAAGTAATCCACGCCTTGTTCAGCCTGTTCGATCAGTGTATCCCGGAAAATTTCCCAAGTCAGGTCTTCTGCTTTGCCATTTACTTTTTCCAGTGCCTGATAAATCGGCACAGTTCCGATCGGCACCGGCGAGTTGCGGATGATCCATTCGCGTGTTTCGTGGATGTGCTTGCCGGTCGATAAATCCATGACGGTGTCGCCGCCCCAGCGGATCGCCCAGGTCATTTTTTCAACTTCTTCCTGAATACTGGAACCTAATGCCGAATTGCCGATGTTGGCGTTTATTTTGACCAGGAACTTGCGTCCGATGATCATCGGTTCGATTTCCGGATGGTTGATATTCGCAGTGATCACGGCACGACCAGCGGCGACTTCATCGCGCACGAACTCAGGCGTGATCTTTTTCGGCATGGAGTTGCCGAAATTTTCGCCCGGATGTTGTCTCAACATCATTTCGGACATGCCATCAACCTTTTGATTCTCTCTGATTGCGATGTATTCCATTTCCGGGGTGATGATACCCTGGCGGGCATAATGCATTTGCGTGACGTTTTTACCAGGCTTAGCGCGACGCGGTGCGCGGCTAAGATTAAAGCGCATATCTGCCAGTTCAGGATCATCAAGTCGCAGCTGGCCGTAGTCGGAAGTCAGTTTAGGCAGTATTTCGGTATCATCGCGGTCAACGATCCAAGCTTCACGCATCGCGGCCAGGCCTGAGCGTATGTCTATTTTAACGGCAGGGTCGGTATACGGGCCTGAGCAGTCATAGACATAAATCGGCGCATTGATTTCAGCGCCCATGCCATCCGGTGTATCCGCCTGAGATATCTCGCGCATCGGTACACGCAGATCCGGGCGGCTACCTTGTACGTAGACTTTTCTGGAGTTCGGAAGTGGTTTGATTGCTGCGGCATCAACGTGCGCAGCTTCGGCGGTAAATTTGATATTGGCGTTCATCTGATGCTCCTGGATATATAAAGGGAAGCATCGAGCTTCCCTGCGACGGCATTACCCGTACAGGTTCAAAGGGTGTTTCTCACTCTGCCTATGGCAAAGACCCCTAGCGAGTGTAGCAACTTACTGGAAAAGTAGGATAAAAGCAACCCTGTATTCGTTGTGTTGAGTGTGGCAGTGTTGTTATACTGCGAGCAATAATTACTAAACGCACCCACTTGGAGAGCAATATGCAGAATATGGAACAGGCACGCTTCAATATGATAGAGCAGCAAATCCGGCCATGTGACGTGCTGGAAGCACGGATTCTGGATTTGCTCCATCACGTTCTCCGTGAACAGTTCGTCCCGGAAGAATTGAAGTCCATGGCCTTTATGGATATGGAAATTCCACTGGGGTTTGGCGTGGCAATGTGGCAGCCCAAACTTGAGGCGCGTGCGTTGCAGGAGTTGCATCTGGGGCGTCAAGATAAAGTGCTGGAAGTTGGTACCGGTAGCGGCTATCTGACAGCATTACTCTCGGCGCTGGCAGGCCATGTTACTTCCGTTGAAATTGTCCCTGAATTGAATGCAATCGCGAAATTGCATTTACTGCATCGCGAAAATGTTACGCTGGAGATCGGCGATGCGTCTCGTGGCTGGGGTGAAGGTTATGACGCCATTGTGCTGACAGGTTCCACGCCGGTGTTGCCGCAAGCGTTCCAGAATAGCCTTAACATTGGCGGACGCTTGTTTGCGATTGTGGGCGAAGCGCCGGTGATGGAAGCGAAGCTGATCACGCGGGTAGCTGCTGATGTGTATGAAATCGTCAATATCATGGAAACTTCTGTTGCATCGCTGCAGAATGCCAAGCAGCCCGACCGGTTTGTTTTTTAAACACTCAACCCGGCAAGCCAACATTCGCGAATCCGATGAAACTTAAACTGCTCGCATCATTTTTGGTACTGATCACGGCGTTGGATGCCCGGGCACAGGCAACTGATCTGCTTGGCGTTTTTCACAGTGCAGAAAGCAATGACCCGGTGTTTGCTGCCGCGAGAGCCGTGCAACAGGCTGGTCGTGAAAAATTGCCGCAAGGTCGCGCCTTATTGCTGCCAACGGTGAATTTTGCGGCGAACAGCACGATGAATACTGTCGCCACTCAATTTACAGGCACAGTGCCACAGATATTTCAGAGTGGCACCAGCCGCTATAACAGCAATGGTTATGGCGTGACGCTGGTACAACCTTTATTCCGACAGCAAAACTGGCTGGCCTATAGCGAAGCCGAATTACTGGTTGTGCAAAGCGATGCACAATTTCAAATTGCCGGGCAGGATTTACTGTTGCGCTCAGCGCAAGTCTACTTCGATGTGTTGATCGCACAGGATAATGTGCAATTGAGTGAGGCGCAGAAAACCGCTAATTTGGAACAATTGGCATTGGCAAAGCGTAGCTTTGAAGTCGGTAGCGCGACGATTACCGATACCAATGAAGCACAGGCGCGGCATGATTTAACTTATGCACAGGAAGTGGCCGCTCAAAATAATCTGGCTGTCAGGCGCGGTGCGTTGCAGCAGCTGACCAATACATCGCCGGATGAGATTAAACCGCTGGGCGGGGAATTGAATCTGAGCCCTCCGCTGCCTGCCGATCTGGAAAAGTGGCTGGCCGAGGCGCAATTGCACAGTCCGCAACTTGTCATCGCTCAGGCCGCAGATGAACTGGCTGTCAAAGAAGTGGCGAAAAATCGCAGCGCAAATTATCCTACTGTCGATCTGGTGGCTAATTACATCACCAGTAATGCTGCTGGCAGCATGTATGGTGTCGGCGTCGATAATATCAACAGGAGCATCGGCGTTCAACTCAACGTGCCAATCTATCAGGGAGGGGCGCTTAACTCCAAATGGCGTGAAGCGGAGCATAACCGTGAACGGGTTCGTCAGGAGCTGGAAAACGCGCGCCGCAGCGTCGCACAGCAAACCCGTCAGGCTTATCTTGGTGTGGTGAGTGGTATCGCGCAGGTCAAGGCCTTGCAACAGGCACTGATTTCAAGCGCAAGCGTGCTCGAATCGAGCAAACTGGGGCAGGAAGTCGGCGTCAGAACCAATCTTGATGTGTTAAACGCCCAGCAGCAGCTTTACTCAACCCGACGCGATTTGTATCAGGCTGAATATAATTACCTGCTGAGTCAGTTGCAACTCAAGGCGGCAGCAGGGATGCTTGAAGAAGCTGATCTTGCCCGGGTCAATCAGGCGCTTCACTGATTTTTCAGTTCGATCGTCTTTTTCGTGTAACTGTCTAAATATATGTTCAATAAATGAACGCTATGCTCGACGATATCAGCAGCTACGGCTTGCTCAAAATCCGGCCTTACAAAAAGCGTGCATGATGTTTGAGCTAAAAATACAGTGATACAAGCGCTTGCATAAAAAAAAGCAGCGCGAAACAGAGCCTCTTGTGAAAGAGGCTATATGAACAAACTTATTGCATGATCAGACAGGATGCGCGAATGAAAGCAGTGATACTGGCGGGCGGATTGGGTACGAGGATCAGTGAAGAGACTTCGACACGGCCCAAGCCTATGGTGGAAATCGGCGGTAAGCCGATACTCTGGCACATCATGAAAAGCTATTCAGCTCATGGCGTGAATGACTTCGTGATCTGCTGTGGTTATAAAGGCTATGTCATCAAGGAATATTTTGCCAATTATTTTCTGCACATGTCGGACGTGACTTTCGATATGCAGAATAATCAGATGGAAGTGCATCAACGACACGCGGAACCCTGGAAAGTCACCTTGGTCGATACCGGCGATGAAACAATGACAGGCGGTCGCATCAAGCGAGTGGCGGAATATGTAAAGGATGAGGAAATATTCTGTCTGACTTATGGTGATGGCGTGAGCAACGTGAATATCACCGAACTGATCGCTTTTCACAAGGCGCAAAAAGTTAAGGCAACATTGACAGCCACTTTGCCACCGGGTCGTTTCGGCGCACTTGATATGCAGGGTAACAAGGTCAACAGTTTCCGGGAAAAACCCCAGGGCGACGGTGCAATGATCAACGGCGGGTTTTTTGTGTTGTCGCCTGAAGTAATTGATTATATTGTTGATGACAAAACCACCTGGGAGCGCGAACCGATGGAGCGGCTTGCAGAAGAAGGAAATCTTGCCGCTTTTCATCATGAGGGTTTCTGGCAGCCTATGGATACCTTGCGCGATAAAATGCACCTTGAGGAATTGTGGCAATCAGGAAAAGCACCATGGAAGATATGGTAAGTGTTGTTGATAGTTGAAGAGTCGTTGATAGAAGCGGTTGATAGATGATGGTTTATGGATTTAAAGGCCGTTGATTTTTGAAGAGCAGTTTATGGATTATTGTTTATAAACTGCGCTTGCAATTATGATTTCAGGTCAATTTTGTCAATGGAGAGAGTATGTCATCAACTATAAACATCAGATTTTTCAGCTATAAGCAGTCATCAATCATCTGCTGTTTCAGCTATAAACGATCAACCATCAGCCGTACTCCCCCATGAAAAACTGGAGGTTTGGCAACTTGCGAAGGTCTTGGCCGGTAACGTATCTGTCATTACTGCGCAATTTCCGAAGAATGAGTGCTTTGGGTTGGTCGATCAGATGCGTAGTGCGGGCGTTTCGGTGATGTCAAATCTTGCTGAAGATTGTAGTCGGACCCGTGCGCCGGATCAGGCACACTTTTCGCAAATTGCTTTTGGGTCTTTGCTCGAACTGGATGCTCAGTTACAACTATCTGTTGATTTGAGTTTTTCAAGTATTGATAACTATACAAACTTACGTGGATCAATTTTAGAGTTGGTAAAGAAAATTTCAGCCTTACGTGCCTCACAATTAAAACGATTAAATTCATGATGTTAACTTTTAAAAAATTAGCCATCAGCCGCTGTTATATCAACTATAAACAATCTACGATAAGCCGCTTTTATGTCAACTATCAACATTAAACCATCAACGAATACTTTCTTTCTTGGAAAGAAAGTATTGATTACGGGTCACACCGGCTTCAAGGGTAGTTGGCTGTCGCTGTGGCTGCAATCCATGGGGGCGCAGGTAGTGGGTTTTGCGCTCTCTCCACCGACCACTCCTAGCCTGTTCGACGTGGCGAATGTCGGTGCGGGAATGACCAGCATCATTGGCGACATACGCGATCTGGATTCTTTGCGCGCGGTATTTGCCGAACACCAACCTGAGATCGTGATACATATGGCAGCACAGGCATTAGTGCGCTATTCCTACGATAATCCGGTCGAGACTTATTCAACCAATGTGATGGGCACAGTGAATCTTCTGGAAGCAGTACGCATGACGCCTGGCGTCAAAGCCGTGGTGAATGTCACTTCGGACAAATGTTACGAGAATAAAGAATGGGCATGGGGCTATCGCGAGAATGAAGCGATGGGCGGATTTGATCCCTACAGCAACAGTAAGGGATGCGCTGAACTGGTGACAGCTGCTTATCGCCAGTCCTACTTTAATCCATCAACGATCAACCGCTCTTCATCAACCATCATCAATCAGCCATTACCTGCCGTGGCAACAGCCCGTGCCGGCAATGTCATCGGTGGCGGTGACTGGGCGGAAGACCGCTTGATCCCCGACATCATGCGTGCTATTTCAGCAGGGCAGCCCGTCCGCATCCGCAATCCGCATGCAATTCGTCCCTGGCAACATGTGCTCGAACCGTTATCCGGCTATTTATTGCTGGCACAGCAGCTTTATGAAGAGGGTGCCAATTTCGCAGAAGGCTGGAACTTCGGCCCCAATGACGAAGATGCCAAGCCGGTGCAATGGATTGTTGAGCAATTGACCCAGGCTTGGGGAAAAGGCGCAGGCTGGGTTGTCGATGACGGAGATCATCCGCACGAAGCGCATTATTTGAAGCTGGACTGTTCCAAGGCCAAAGCTCAACTGGATTGGCATTCGGGATGGCGTCTGGATGAAGCTTTGGGAAAAATCGTCGAATGGCAGCGGGCTTATTGCGATAAAGAAGACATGAAAGCAGTTACACTTGCACAAATTAATACTTATTTGAAAGGGCATTAACATGAGTAACGTATTACGCAGACAGCTAACGGCAGATGCAAGCCATACGATTCATTTAGTTCTTCCCCCTGAAATGGGTGATGAAGTTGAAATCATTGTTTTTCCTCGATTGTCATCGAAAGACGCCGCGCAGCAGGAAAGCCTGGCTATGGCACAACTAATAGATGAAACAGGTTTTGTAAAAAATGTCCTTAATAGTGTTGAAGAGGATTGCTGGAATGACCTTTGAAATTATCCCCGGCACAATTTACAGCGCCTATTTTCCATTTAGTGACTTAAGTAATACCAAGAAAAGACCCGTACTGGCTCTGTCAAGCAGGGATGAAAATGACGATGTAAGGATTGCTTTTATTACCAAAACTGCCGTTAATGAAGCGCAGGGCTTTGTGCTTGAATTTGCGGATTTTTCGAATGAAACGCTAAAATATCCAAGTCATATTCGTGTGGACAAGACTTTCAATCTTCATAGCAGTCGAATTGAAAAGCCTTTAGTCAGCTTAAGCGATAAAGGTTATGAGCGCGTTCTACGGCGATTGGTGACATTTGATATTCCGGCTTACGCGGAGCTCAAATATCGTGATAAGTCATTTAAATCGGGCACATCCATTGTACCGCCCTCCGGCAAGGTGATCGGCACGCCGGAATTGAAGAACATGGTCGAAGCATCTCTTGATGGCTGGTTGACTACCGGACGTTTTAACGAGGCATTCGAGAAACGCTTTGCTGAATTTGTCGGCGTGCCTTATGCGCTGACCACGACTTCAGGTTCTTCTGCGAATCTGTTGGCCTTCACGGCACTTACCTCGCACAAACTGGGCGCGCGTGCACTGAAGCAGGGTGATGAAGTGATCACGGTTGCAGCCGGATTTCCGACCACGGTGAACCCGATACTGCAGAACGGTATGGTGCCGGTATTCGTGGATGTAGATATTCCGACCTACAATATCGACCCTGAAAAAATTGCCGCTGCCATATCGGATCGCACTCGTGCCATCATGCTGGCGCACACGCTGGGCAATACCTTCAATATTGACGCTGTGATGGCGCTGGCCGAGAAGCATAATCTCTGGGTAATCGAAGATTGCTGCGATGCGCTGGGTTCCACTTACAAAGGCCAGCATGTCGGCACCTTCGGCCACATCGCCACCTGTAGCTTTTATCCCGCGCACCATATCACCATGGGCGAAGGCGGCATGATCTTTACTAAAGACCGTGAGCTGCGCACCATCATCGAATCCTTCCGCGACTGGGGGCGCGATTGCTATTGCGGACCGGGTTGCGACAATACCTGCGGCAAGCGCTTTGGCCAGCAGTTGGGTTCATTGCCTATGGGCTATGACCACAAGTACACCTATTCGCATCTGGGTTACAACCTCAAAATTACGGACATGCAGGCCGCCTGTGCTCTGGCGCAGATGGACAGACTGCCGGGTTTCATCGCCGCGCGTAAAGAGAACTTTAGCTATCTTAAAAACCGCCTGCAATCCTGCGCCGAGTTCTTTATTCTGCCTGAAGCTACGGCGGGCAGCGAGCCTTCCTGGTTCGGATTTCCAGTTACTTTGCGTGAGGCAGCCGGCATCGACCGCGTTGAATTGTTGAAATATCTGGATCAATATAAAATCGGTACGCGCCTGCTTTTCGCCGGTAATTTGACTCGCCAGCCTTATTTTGAAGGCCGCACTTATCGCATCAGCGGTGAACTAATTAACACTGATAAGATTATGAACGACACGCTCTGGATCGGTGTTTATCCCGGACTGACTAAAGAGATGCTGGATTTTGTTTGTGAAAAGATCGAAGCGTTTTTCGGGGTAAACTTCTAGAGTGAGATTGACTCCTTTTGAAATTGACGCAATTAAACAATCCGCACGCGAAGTCTTTGGGCCGCTGGCTGAAGTTTTCCTGTTCGGCAGTCGCGTTGATGATACGAAAAAAGGCGGCGATATCGATTTGTATATTAAGTCTCCAGCCGGCACGGACCTGGCTCACAAAGTAAAATTTCTGATTACTGTCGAAGAAAAAATAGGCGAACAAAAAATTGATGTTGTTTTTGCACTCGACCGGTCAAGGCCGATTGAACAGCAGGCAATTCTAAATGGTGTGTTGCTATGATCAGACAAAAGCTGGAAAAGCTGATTTCGGAATGTGATAAGCATCTGAAAAGAATTAATAATGCCTGTTCAAAAATGGCGATATTTATGCCATTAAATGCAGAAAGTTTTCAAAGACTCAATGAAGATGAAATTGAACATATCGATCAGTTTCTGTTCAGATTTTCAAAGCTTCAGGATGCAATTGGCGAAAAGTTATTTATATTGCTGCTTGATTTTTTGCAAGAAGAGCATACAAAAAATAGACCTTTTATTGATATTCTAAACAGGCTTGAGCAGTTAGGTTTGCTGGAGGATAAAAATATTTGGCTGGAGCTCAGAAAGATCAGAAACAATATCGCTCATCAATATGAAGATGAACCGCAACTAGCTGCCGAGGCATTGAATGCAATCTATGCGGCAAAATCTGTGTTAGAGAATGTTTACACATTGCTTAAAGCAAGTTATGTTGAAATATCTGCTAAGGCATAATCATATTTAACCCGGCGTCGGATTGAAACTTACCAAAATGATGCTGATTGAATTAGGACCAGTATTATGCGTGTCACACCTGAGCAGTTAAGCATATTTGATCTGTTCGCACATCGTTATTTTGGCGAGGACGCAAGTCTTTGGCTGTTCGGATCCCGAGTAGACGATCAAAAAAAGGGCGGGGATTACGATTTTTTTGTTGAAACTAATTTAGTAAGTGCCGATGAAATTGTAGTGAGGAAACTTGCATTGCTTGCCGAACTTCAGAGCACACCTCAGTTCGAGGATGAAAAAATTGACATCGTCGTGAAGCGCAGAGCTTCTACTTTCGAGATGCCAATTTATCAAGTCGCCATGCATGAAGGAGTGAGAATATGATGCCTGAACAGTCGATGCGGATTTATCTTGCGGAATGTTCATTACATGCTGAGGTGCTGGGAGAAGCGCTTATCGATGCAAAAGCATGGGCTTCTCTCTTGCCTGGTATTGTGATCGAAAAAAAAATGCTGCGCATATTGGACCAGGTTGCCTATCGCTTCGCCAAGTTGCAGGATTCGATGGGAGAGAAAGTGATGCCTTTGATTCTGGAGTTGGCCCAGGAACCAATTTCCGCTAATGCGACGTTTGTTGAAAAGCTCAATCGCCTGGAGCGCATAGGCGCGATACCCTCTGCGGAAGAATGGAAAAAGTTTCGCATCGTGCGCAATGCGTTGGCGCATGACTACCCGGATGAACCTGAATTGCGGGCGAGTGCAATCAATCTGTTTTTGGAAGGTGCTGCAAACTTGATCGCTCTTTATCAAGATGTAAAAGCATATATTGACGCACATTTTCCAGAGGTGAATGAGATAAGTAAAGAGAAAATAACATGATAAATACTGATACCATCATGAATGACACGCTCTGGATAGGCGTATATCTGGGACTCACCGAAGAAATGCTGGATTTCGTCAGCAGTAAGATCGAAGTTTTTTTCGGCGTAAATTTTTAAAATAGCAAAAGGATTCATATTGAAAGCTGCCGACGCCGTTGCTAAATTTCTGATTGCACATAAGATTCAAACCTGTTTTGAGCTGGTGGGTGGCATGATTACACACCTGCTGGACAGCTTTGCCGAATCAGGACAGTTCAACATTGTCTCGATGCACCATGAACAATCAGCAGCCTTTGCTGCGGAAGGTGTCGTCCGGCATGACCGGGGTAAAACCATCGCGGTGGCCATGGGAACCAGCGGGCCGGGTGCGACTAACTTATTGACAGGTATCGGCAATTGCTGGTTTGACTCTGTACCCTGTTTATTTATTACAGGGCAAGTTAATACACATGAGCTTAAGGGCGATCGTGCCATAAGGCAACAGGGTTTTCAGGAACTGGACATTGTCTCTGTTGCACATACGCTAACCAAATATGCAGTGCGGGTGGATAAAGTCTGCGATCTCTTGCCACAACTGCACAAGGCGCTGTCGATGGCACTGAGTGGAAGGCTGGGGCCTGCACTGCTGGATATTCCTAACGATGTTCAGCGTGCCGAGATTTCAGATGAGCTGGTTGAACAATGGCAGAATATGCCGCTAACAATTAATAGCGGAGCTAAAATAACCGATGCCCAATTGAATCAACTGAAATCCTTATGTCGTGATTCACAGCGACCCCTGATCTGTATCGGCGGTGGCGCTCGCTGGGCGGATGCGCTGGGCGAATGGCTGCTGGCGGCAGATGCGCTGGGCATTCCGTATGTAGCAACACTGATGGGGCATGAGCGTGTAGTAGCGCGTCATAATTACTTTAATCTGATCGGCAGTTACGGCAACCGCGAGGCCAACTGGGCGGTGCAGCACTGTGACTTATTAATTGTCATCGGCGCGCGGCTTGATGTGAGACAGACAGGCTCTGACGTGGAAGATTTTGCACGCCAGGCAAAAGTAGTGCAGATCGACATTGATCCGGCTCAGTTGGATAATCGGATACAGGCAGACTTGGATATTTGCGCTACAGCTGAAAGCTTGTTTGAAAGTTTCTCACTGCGTGCAGAAATTTTTCCAAATATCGCCAAGAATTGGTTGCCCGAGCTGACTAAACAACGCGATCGCGCCGAAAGTAATGAGTATGCAGACTGGGAGATCAGTCCCAGCGAATTATTCAAGCAATTGAATCGCAGTCTGGTTAAGCATCCTGTTGATTATGTATGCGATGTCGGCAATCACCAGATGTGGGCGGCGCAAAGCCTGCGTCTGTCACCTAATCAGGCTGTCCATTACAGCGGCGGCATGGGCGCGATGGGCTTTGCTTTGCCTGCAGCACTAGGCGTTGCGATTCAGTCTAAGGGTAAGGTCGTGGTAATCACCGGGGATGGCAGTTTGCAAATCAATATTCAGGAACTGGATACCTTGAATCGTCTAGGCCTGGATATAACAGTCATCGTGATGAATAATTCGGTGCTGGGCATGGTCAAAAATTTCCAGGATATGTATTTCGACGGGCGGGACCAGTCGACGAAGAAGGGTTACAGTAGTCCGTCATTCACCGATATTGCCAAGGCTTATGGTATTGAGGCATATCGTATCGTGACTGCGGCAGATATGGCAGACGTTGTGGATCTGATTGCCGGTCATAAAGGCCCGTTGTTGATAGAACTGATGATGGAAGGTGCAACTGAATGCCGTCCGCGCCTGGCCTTTGGTTCGAAGCTGGACGAACAGTTCCCGAGACTTAAGAGCCTTGAATCTTGAATCTGACCTTATGCGTATTGCCATCCTCGGTGCGACAAGCCAGATTGCCCGCGACCTGATCGTCTCTATGGCTGCGGCAAATGACAAGCAGTTACATCTGTTCGCTCGTCGTCCGGAAGCGGTTGCCAATTGGTTGATCTCAGTTGGCCTGGCAGGGTGTTGTCCTGTTTATGAGTTCGCAGGGTTTGCCAGGCATGAATTCGATGCCGTTATCAATTTCGTTGGCGTAGGCAATCCGGCTCAGGCCGTGGCGATGGGCAATACCATCTTTGAGGTGACGCTGCGCTTCGACGAGATGGTTATGGATTACCTGAAAACACATCCTGCTTGTCGCTACCTTTTTTTGAGCAGCGGCGCTGCTTATGGATCAAATTTTAAAGAACCGGCGCGCCACGATACCGTCGCGAGTGTCGCGATAAATAATCTCGCGCCGCACGAATGGTATGGGGTGGCGAAGCTGCATGCAGAATGCCGCCATCGTGCGCATCCTGAATTTTCTATCATCGATATTCGTGTATTCAATTATTTTAGTCGGACACAGGATATTGAGGCACGGTTTTTAATCACGGATATTGTGCGTGCAATACGCGATAAAACAGTGCTCAAAACTTCATCTGATTATATGGTGCGCGATTATCTGCACCCATCCGATTTTTATGGTCTGATCAGCGCAATACTTCATGCGCCGCGAGCTAATGCAGTTGTTGATTGCTATAGCCGTGCGCCGGTGGATAAACCGGCTTTGCTGGTCGCCATGCAGGATAAATTCGGCTTGCTGTATGAAATTGTGGAGACTGCAGGTGTTAATGCGACAGGCAGTAAGCCGCATTATTATTCATTAAATATAAGGGCTGCAGATTTCGGCTATCACTCTTCATTAACGTCCCTTGAAGGCGTTGTACAAGAGATGGAAGCAATTTTGCAGCCAGTCGCTTAAGAACGGGTGATACATTTAAATGGCTACGATGTTCCACAGTTTTTTGTCTTGATCCATATACTTTGGCATATTACTCTATTCAAACAGCGCGCACAGAATGCCACCGTGTCGCAACATCTCGTTTCATCACGAAATTAAGATTAACAAGTGCTCTGAATGTCGTCAGCTTAGCGCACGTTTTAGTCGACTTCTGAACAATTGCCAGCGCAATTCGGGTGTATTTTCAGGTTCATCAAGTTTTAACTTATCGGCTAACTGACCACGCCGCAAAAAATAATGGTCGAAGACCGACTGACGCATAGCCCATTTGAATAGAAACTGTTTACCGCCGTTGTTCTTTTTTATTTTTCCGGTGGATTTACATTGAAAATGATAAACCAGCGCGTCACCCACACCGATAAAAATGCGGCACCCTGCATGCCATAATTTCATTGAAAAATCATTGTCACTGCTCATGCCGGGAGAAAATTCGCTGCTGTAGCCACCCACCTTAAACCACCAGCGACGACTAACCAGTGTGGGCGGCCAAGTGGCGCCATACCAGTCATCCTTGTGATGTTGCGGTAAGTCAGCAAGCAAGCGGGCTTCCTCAAAAACATCCGTATCAGTGCCATAATCTCGCACGATAACGCAAGGATTATGCGTTTCACGCGGCTCTATCATGGTGCCGGATAACATAAACAAGTCGGTATCAATACTTTTTATCTTGTTAGCCAGAGCAGTATCCCATCCGGGACAGCAATACATATCGTCGTTCAGGTACAGTATGTAATCCATTTTTGCATGCATGGCGGCTTCATTGACAGCCAGACAGATGCCGATATTCTGCGGTGAAGCCGTATGCGCCAGTTTCTGATCCTGTACCCAGGCCAGACTCCCGTCACTGCCATCATTCACATGGATGATGATCTGATGATCAAAAGCAGAATTTTGTTGAATGCTCCGAACGCAGAGTTTAAGCAATTCAAGGTTGTTCCAGGTAGGAATCAATATGGAAAACATGGTAATACCAGAGGAAATATCATAGCACTGATTTTACTGCACAACGCAGTCTGATAGTTGATCGTCTCAGGTGCGCCAAGCCGCTCATCACGCTACAATGCGCAACTATGACAAAAAAGATGAATATCATACAAGTTGTAAAACGCTATGGCCCGGTAGGAGGAATGGAGCGCTATGTCTGGGAATTGACCTTGGAGCTTCAAAAACTTGGCCATCAGGTGACGGTGCTGTGCGAGCATTGCCATACCGAGAAGCCTGCTGGAATTAATGTAATAGAGCTGGGCGAAACGGCTAAAAGGCCGCGCTGGTTGTCGCAAGTGCGCTTTAGCAGACGGGTGACTCGCTGGGTGCGGGAAAATCCGTGCGCAGATCGCATTATCCACAGTCATGAACGTCTGGGTATTCACGATGTCACCACCTTTCACGGCCCGCCGTTCGCGACGATTTATGAAAAAGGCTGGTGGCGCTTTATTTCCCTGCGGGTGTGGGTGCGGCTGTATCTTGAACATCGCGAATTGAATACGGCAAAGCTCATCGTGCCCAATTCGTCTTTTATCAGCGGGCAGCTAAGCCATTATTATCCGCAAATGGCTAAAAAACTAAGTGTACCAATTGTGCCAGGTGTATTACCTGTACAGCAGCGTGAAGCGCGCAGTGTTGCCGCAGATGCTGGTGTGGTGTGCTTTGTCGGTTGGGAATGGCAGCGCAAGGGCTTGCCAATGGCGCTGGAAATCGTTGCTGCCTTGCGTCTGACCAGGGCAAATCTGGAGTTGTGGGTGGTAGGGCCGAAGCCGTCTGAATTAGAGAATCTATTTGCAGCGTGGCATGGCGGCTATCGCTTACTGGGCTGGCGTGAAGATAATGACTATTTTTCTGAAGTTGATGTATTGCTCCATCCGGCGAAAGCCGAGCCTTATGGCATGGTAATATCCGAGGCAATGGCGGCCCGGGTGCCTGTTGTCATTTCGGATGTATGCGGCGCGGCGGAACAGGTCACGCCTGATGCGGGTACGGTGCTGTCTCTTAATGCAGGGCTGGATGCCTGGGTGTGCGCCATAGAAGAACAGTTAAGCCGAACAGATACCGTGCCGCAATATATGCGTAGCTGGCGGGAGGTAGCGCAGGAATATGAAATTATCTACAGTGCTTATCGAAACAATAAAAGTCTCAAGCAGTAAAGTGAAATCAGCGAAAAAACCGGTGCTATACCGGTTCGTTCAAAGCAGCGGCAACCGAGGACGCATACTGGATGCTGTGCAGTTTTGCATAAATGCCGTTATGCGCCAGCAGTTCACTGTGCGTGCCGATTTCCGCAATCTCACCTTTTTGCAGTACGGCGATGCGGTCCGCATTTTCGATGGTGGATAAACGGTGCGCAATCACCAGCGTGGTGCGGCCTTTCATCAACGTTTCGAGTGCTGCCTGTACATGCCGTTCGGATTCACTGTCCAATGCGGAAGTCGCTTCATCGAGTATCAATATTGGCGCATTCTTTAAAATTGCGCGTGCGATGGCGATGCGCTGACGCTGACCGCCTGAAAGTTTGACGCCGCGTTCACCGACTAAAGTATTAAATCCATCCGGCCATTCGCTGATGAATTCCAGCGCATGAGCAGCCCGGGCGGCGTCACGAATATCCTTTTCGCTGGCACCACGCATCTGGCCATAAGCTATATTGGCCGCAAGTGTGTCATTGAATAAAACCACTTCCTGACTGACCAGGGCGATATTATTGCGCAGGCTGGCAAGACTTAAATCAGCAATGTCATGGCCGTCCAGTCGTATCACGCCGCCGGAAGGTGAATAAAAACGAGGTACCAGATTGGCTAGCGTACTCTTACCACCGCCGGATGCGCCGACCAGTGCGATTGTTTCACCGGCTTTGACTGTCAGGGAAATATTACGCAGGGCCGGCTGGATGTCGGTAGCATAATGAAATGTGACATTATCAAAATGCAACTCACCGCGTGCACGATCCAACATTTTTGTGCCTGTATCGATTTCGCTTTCGGTATCCAATAGATTGAAAACACTTTCGGATGCGGCCAGTCCACGTTGCAGGGATTCGCTGATACCCGTCAGTCGCTTGAGCGGCGAGCTTAACATCAGCATCGCCATGATGAAGGAAACAAAACCGCCTACGGTTACCTCGTTGGCATTGGATTGCAAGGTTGCAAGGTAAACGACAGCGGCCAGTGCGAAGGCAATGGCCATCTGCACAACGGGCACATTTGCCGCACTTGACACGGATTGCTTCATTGCGTATCTGCGCACCCAGTTGGTTTGTTCATGGAACAGCGAGTTTTCATAGTTTTGACCGCCAAACAGTTTGACGACCTTGTGCGCCGAAACGGTCTCTTCGATCACCTGCACCATGTTGCCGGTCGCCTGAAGCGCATCGCGACTGTTGTTACGCAAGCGCTTATTGCTGATCTTGATGACAATAGAAATAACCGGTGCCATGAGGAGGCTGAGCAGCGTGAGCTTCCAGTTCAGATAAAACAGCCAGCCTAAAAGCCCTATCATGACGATACTGTCCCTCACTAATATCGTGATGACATCAGTTGCAGCACTGGTAACCTGAGTGACATCATAAGTCAGTTTGGAGATTAAGTTACCGGTGGCATTATTGTCATAATAGCGAGTAGGCAGGGTGAGCAGTTTGGTAAACATCTGACTGCGCAGATCCATAACCAATTGATTGCCCAACCAGCTACTGGCATAGGCGCTGATGAAAGTGGCAACACCGCGTATGAAAAACAGCAGTACGATGATGTAGGGAACCATGTGCATCATGGCCTGATCCTTATGCACAAATGTGCCATCGAGCAGAGGCTTCATTAATGCGGGTACCATCGGTTCGACGGAAGCTACGACCGCTGTCGCGACAAGAGAGGTTGCAAATACGCGCCAATAGGGTTTGACGTATTGTAAAAGGCGTAAATAAAGCTGCATGCTGGTCATTTTCATGGGAGTATTTTATCAGAATACGGTGCAGCAAAATGCAGGCAATGTATAGGCGGTAAAAATAGTCGACTAGTTTCCGTAAGAGCGTGATGCGTTATCGATGATAAAACACGCAAAAATATCAAAGCAAAATAAGCGGCCAGTTCAAAGCTTAAGTTAAAGTCAGGTTCAAGGCAAAAGGTACAAAAAAGCAGGGGGCAAGGTTAGAAGCAGATACAAGGGGCAAGGTACAGGGTTCATTACATCTTGAACCTTGAATCTTGTAACTGTATTTAACTTGCACCGCCACTGTTGTCATTGCACCGGCAAAGATTGTGCTGCACCAGCAAAGCCAGCGTTGCGCCAGCAATTTTTCTGATCGCAGCAGGACAGACAGTGCACCGCCTGCTGTTTTTTTTGATTGTAAAGGGAAACTTTGCGCACAACCCGCATCGCATTCAAAAACACGAACAAATTCATGCGTTTGTATTTAGTCGAGTTATCACTAATTCGATGAATAAAGCTAAGCTAACATTTTGATTAAATTTATATTTATTGCGCACAGAACATTATCCCTGCTTAACCCGTTTGCGAGTTAATGTTCATAGAACATTATCCCTGCTTAACCCGTTTGCGAGAGTTTTGGGATTTTCGTGGATAACTGTTTTTTAAGGTTAATGCGCTAATGGGCTGTTATAATTGCGCTTCTGCCAATAAGGCAATATTGCAGGTCGCCGGGCAGGAAAAATCGACTCGCGATACGAAATGATTGAATTAACCTGTATCAATGCGACAGACCGTTAACCTAATTATTACTTACTGAATATAAACGCGGTGGATTTTCACTATAAACCGGTGATGTCGTCTCTCTGATGGCGTATTGCAGGAAATGAAGACAATGTTGCCGGTACCTGGTTAAATTAAGCCATGCACATTATTCAACAAGTAGAGGAACAAGATGCGTCTTGATGATAAAACCCGCGAGATTATTAAAAGCGAGGTTGCCAGCCAACTCGGTGCTGAAGCCAGCGTGCGACTGTTTGGAAGTCGTGTCGATGATACACAACGCGGCGGCGACATTGATCTGCTAATTGAGCCGGGTCATTTTTATCGAATCGCATTCAAGCAGAATGCCGGCTGGCAGCTCGTCTGTACATCAGACTTGGGGGACGTAAAGTTGATGTATTAATAATAAATCCGCTCGAACCTGTGCTGCCGATTCATGAGCAGGCACTAAAAAATGGTATTGTCTTATGATAGGTTATGATGTGACTAAATATGAGGGGAAATACATGCGTTTAATTCATGAAGCGCAATTAGCCATCGGCGACACCATCCATAAGGCTGATGTTGACGCAGCAATTTATCTTTTTGGTTCGCGTGTGGATGACACTGCCAAAGGTGGCGATCTTGATTTATTGGTATTATTCAAAAAAATCGATTTAATGACTAAGTTGGATATTCTCGCACAATTGCATCAAAAGCTTGGCGCGCGAAAAATTGACATTGCCATCTATCCTGACTTAAGTAGCCCATTTTCCAGGATGGCTATGCAAATGGAAGTGCTGTTATGATACGTGTAAAAATTGAATTGCTTCAAGAAAACTTTAAGCATTAATATGGAGGCGAGAATGATGCAAGATAAATACCTAAATCCGTTTACCGACTTCGGATTCAAAAAGTTGTTTGGCGAAGAGCCGCACAAGGATTTGTTAATCAGCTTTCTCAACACACTTCTTCCACAAAAACATCAGATACTGGATCTGCAATACACTAAAAATGAGCAGCAAGGTTCGACTGCTTTA
>CAIWRI010000155.1 GCA_903915035.1 uncultured Nitrosomonadales bacterium
TCGCGAAGCTGCGAAGGGCTTTCGCCATCGGCGCAATCTATCTGCAGTATTTTGCATAAATCAGCAAATTGTTTTGCGCCCGCCATGCCCGCTGCACCACTGATGTGATGAGCCAGTCTGCCCAAGCCCGGCAAATCGAGGCGCTTCAGTGCGTCATCCACTTCAGCCATATCAAGACAGGCTGAGGTCAAAAACTTCAGCGCATATTCATACATTTTTGCGCTGTTGCCGGCACACAGCCTGTGCAGCACTGAAAAATCAATGACCGTCTGAGCACTCGAGTCCTGCGCACTCAGTGCAATGTTCCCCGGATTAAGCGCCGCGAGTGACGGCGGCACACCGGTCAGACAGCTGGCGATCACCTTGTAAAAATTATCGGCTTCAAAAGGTTTGCTGATGAAGTCATTCATGCCGGAAGAAAGGCAAAGCTCGCGCGCTTCAATCGTTGTATTGGCCGTCATGGCAATCACCGGCAGTTTCAGCAAAGCGGGATTGGCGCGGATTAAGCGGGTAGCCTCAAGGCCGTTCATGACCGGCATCTGCATGTCCATCAGCACGCAGTCAAAATGATGCCGTTGCAGCAGCTCAACGGCCTCCTTCCCGTTACTCGCGACGCGCACCACCGCGCCGGTATTTTCAAGCAAGTCCGTTACGACCTGCTGATTGAAGACGTTATCCTCCGCCAAAAGGATATGGGTGCCAAACATGGCCGTTTGAGCACAGTCAAGCTCCTCATACTGTGCCTGACCCGGCAGCACATCCAGGTGGCGGCAGGACTGACACGACTTTGCCAGCCTCACGTTAAACCAGAAGGTGCTGCCCAGCCCCGGCATGCTGTCTACGCCAACTTCACCTTCGGGCATCAATCCGGCCAGTTGCCGGCAGATAGCAAGCCCCAGACCGGTGCCTTCATATTGGCGGGTAGAGGCCATGTCTATTTGCTGAAAAGGCTGGAACAGGCAGGCAATGCCCGCCTCATCCAGACCGATGCCGGTATCCTGCACCTCGAAACGCACCAGACAGCCGGACTCGGTTTCGCCGATTTTTTTCGCGCGTAGACTTATCGTACCCTGTTCGGTGAATTTGACCGCATTGGAGGCGAAATTCACCAGCACCTGGGTGATGCGTTGCGCATCGCCGTTCAAATCGGCACACAGGTACGGGTCAAGCTCAGTCACTAATTCCAGTCCTTTTGCCGACGCACTCTGGCTCACCAGTTCGGCAACGTAGGCCAGGACACTTTCCAGATTGAAATTCATCTCCTTGAGTTTTACTTCTCCTGCGTCAAGTTTGGAAATATCGAGAATATCGTTGATGATACCGAGCAGGTGGCGGCCTGAGATTTGAATTTTTTCGAGATAGTCGCTCTTTTTAAGCGCGCCGGGCGTATTAAGTGCAAGGTAAGTCATGCCGAGGATGCTGTTCATCGGTGTGCGGATTTCATGGCTCATATTGGCCAGAAATTCCCCCTTGACCTTATTGGCCGACTCCGCCAACTCGCGTGCCAGTATAAGTTCCTTGGTGCGCTGCTCGACTAACGACTCCAGATTATCATTCAGTTCACGCA